>CAZKLI010000194.1:0-1791 GCA_964553575.1 uncultured Chromatiales bacterium | reverse complement strand
AACGGATAGTCGGTGATGTCATTATTCCTTCGGGCGTCAACGTCGAGAGAGAGGAGACGGCATTTTCAAGTTTCAGGTTCGAGGCCTCGATGACCAGCATCAAGTTGACGGTTTTGGCGTCGGAAGACGCGACGACGGGCGTTTTCGAGGTGGCGATATCCAACCCGCAGGCAGGGCTGAACCATTCTTACGATGCGCTTGCTCATCTTGGCGTCGGGTTCGATGCGTCGGTTCTCGCCTTGCCCCTGGCGGTCGAGATCGTTGACGCGGCACGGTATCGGGCGGCGTTGACTCCCGCGGCGCCGATTGAAGTCGAGCAAGGCCGCAGCGCGACGTTCCTGGTGACGACCGAGCCGCGGCTGAATGCCGGCGAATCGGCGACGGTGACGTTGACGCTGTCCGGCACTTCGGTTGTGACCGTCGGCGGCGGCTCCGGTTTGAAAGTGGCGTTGTCCGGGATGATGCCGAGCAGCGTGGTGGAAGCGTCGGCGACGACGACGGCGCCGATCGGTTCGCTGATTTCCGGGAAGCTCTCCCTGGACGTGTCGCCGTTCGACTTCAACGCGTCGGTGTCCCCTGACCAGCCGGTGTTTTCGGTGTCGGTGTCGTCGCCGCGCGTGTCGGTGGGTCTGGCTTCCCGCGACGGCACGCCTTTGGGGGCCGAATTGGTTTTGTCGCAGAGGTCGGGCACGGTGGTGAGGATAAGCGTCGCCGAGGGTGAATTGACGGTGCCGCAGCAAGCCGACTTGAAGTTGACGCTCGACGTGTCGGGGTCGCCCGTTGTTTTGCCGACGGTGACCGCATCGTCTCTGACGTTGTCGCCTTCCGGGGGATTGTCGGCCGAGGTGACGATTACCTCCGGCGATTTCGGCGGCCTGGGCGGGTCGTTCGTTTTGCGGGTGGTTGCGGACGATGGCGTCGCGTTGCGTGCGCCGGCCGAGTTGAACGTCCGGGTCAAGCGGCGCATCGAGTTGTCGTTTTCACCGGATTCGTTGACGCTGGTGCGCGGCGGTGATTCGGCGGAAACGACGTTCAAGATTGATCCGGGGTTGCAGGAAAGCGAGGAAGTTGAATTGTTTCTTTCCAACGCCCTCCCTGGTTATACGTTTGCCCCGAGTTCGCCTGTGTTCAGTTCCGCGCAAAGATCCCGGCGGATTACCGTCAACGCCGGTGCCATGGCGGCCGATTCGGCGGCGGTGAGAGTGGAGGAAGCATCATTACTAAACGGATTCGTTTCGACTGAAAGGATAGATTTCATCTACGGCGCTTTGTCGTTGTCGGCGCTTCGGGGCGTGAACCTGGTTCTGGAAGCGCAGGATTCGACGGCGTTGGTTGCAGGCTCGTCGGTGGACGTCGAAGTCGGCACCGACCCGTTGCTGACGGGTGCGGAGCGTACGACGGTGACCTTGTTGTTGTCCGACGGTCTGGAAGTGTCGGGTACGGGCGTCCTTATCGACGATGACGGCGACGCGAGGATTGTGTTGAGCGAAGCCGTTGCGACGCAAATCGTGACGGTGTCGGTTGATGCTGACCGCTCCCCGGGCGAGATGCTTGAGTTGATTGCGTCCGGCGAAGGCGAAGGCGTCGGTGTTCTTGAAGGCGCGTTCTTGCGGGTGCAGGTGGTGCTGCCGCGGGTGTCGGTGTCGTTGGCGCCCTCGGACGAATTGGTGTTGTCGGAGGGGAGCGAGGGCACGGTGACGCTGACCTTGGGCGCGGGACACGAGTTACAAGCCGGTCGGGAGGCGGTGCTTGAGGTCTCGGTCGAGGGTGCAGGTCTGACGGTGGCGCCGC
>CAZKLI010000193.1:0-13407 GCA_964553575.1 uncultured Chromatiales bacterium | reverse complement strand
CCTTCGTCCTCGGCTTGGCGTTTGACCAGCCCCGAACCGGGCACGACCATCGCCTGCTTGATCGACGATGCGACTTTCCTGCCGCGCACCGTCGCCGCCGCGGCGCGCAAGTCCTCGATTCGCGCGTTGGTGCACGAGCCGATGAAAACCTTGTCGAGCGCGACGTCCTGTATCGCGACGCCGGCCTTCAGATCCATGTACTCAAGCGCACGGCGCATGTTGTCCGCCTTGACCGCGTCGGCCTCGGCGTCGGGGTCCGGCACGCGGGCGCCGACGGCGACGACCATCTCGGGCGAAGTGCCCCAGGTGACCTGCGGCGCCACCGTCGAGGCATCGATCGCGACCTCGCGGGCGAAACCCGCGCCGGCGTCGGACCTGAGCGCCTCCCATGCCGCGAGCGCACGCTCCCACAGCGCGCCCCGCGGCGCACCGGGGCGGCCTTCGAGATAGGCGGCGGTAACGTCGTCGAACGCGATCATGCCCGCGCGTGCGCCCATCTCGATCGACATGTTGCACAAGGTCATGCGCCCTTCCATCGTCAATCCGGATACCGCGTCGCCGGCGTACTCGACCGCGCAGCCGGTGCCGCCGGCGGTGCCGGCCTCGCCGATGACCGCAAGCGCCAAGTCCTTGGCATAGACGCCGGGCTGCAAGGCGCCGCCGAACGTGACGCGCATGTTGTCGGCCTTTCTCGTCAGCAGGCACTGGGTCGCCAAGACGTGCTCGACTTCCGAGGTGCCGACGCCCATCGCCAGGGTCGCAAACGCCCCGTGGGTCGAGGTGTGCGAATCGCCGCACACGACGGTCATGCCGGGCAGCGTCGCCCCCTGCTCGGGGCCGATGACGTGCACGATGCCCTGGCGGGGGTCGTTGATGTCGTAGAACCTGAGCCGGTGCTCGCGGCAGTTGCGCTCAAGCGCCGCGAGCTGCTTGCGCGACACCGGGTCTTCTATGCCCCGGTCGCGGGCGGTCGTCGGCACGTTGTGGTCGGGCACCGCCAGTACGGACGACTTGCGCCACAGCGGCCTGCCCGCGTTGCGCAGACCCTCGAACGCCTGCGGCGAGGTGACCTCGTGGACCAGGTGGCGGTCTATGTAAATCAAGCAATGACCGCCGTCCTCCTGATGGACCAGGTGGTCTTGCCACAATTTGTCGTACAGCGTCTGGGCGGGCATCGCGTCTTCCAGGAACTTTTATCCGGACGGGCGTTATTTTAGGGGTTTATATATGAAAGTGTCAGGAGCACATAAATTGCCCGCCTTTATCTTGATAGCCGCAAGGCGCCCTGCGGGTGCTTCCCGGCGGCGGGCGCCGCAGACGCGCTTACTTGAACGCGCACGCGCGGCGCACTTCGTCAAGGGTCGCCTCGACGCTGACGACGCCGTCCTGAGATTGCGCGATTGCGGTGTCGGGGTCTTTCAAGCCGTGCCCGGTCAAGGTGCACACGACGCTTGCGCCTTTTGGGATGCAGCCCGAACGGGCGTCTTTGGTCAGGCCCGCGATCGAGATCGCCGACGCCGGTTCGCAGAACACGCCTTCGCAGGAGGCGAGCAGCTTCTGCGCCGCGAGGATCTCCTCGTCGCTGCACTCGTCGAACCAGCCGCCGGATTCGCGCACCGCGGCTTCGGCGGGCTTCCAGCTCTGCGGGTTGCCGATGCGGATTGCGGTGGCGACGGTTTCCGGGTCGTCGATCTTATGCCCGCGCAAGAACGGCGCGGCGCCGCTCGCCTGATAGCCGGCCATCCTGGGACGCTTGGCGGTGAACGCGGCGCCAGCGCGGTAGGCGCCGCCCAGCGCTTGGCGCGCATATTCGATGCATTCGCCGTCCTCGCCGGCGGCTTCGCAGTAGCCCATCCAATACGCGGTGACGTTGCCGGCGTTGCCGACCGGCAAGCAGTGGTAGTCGGGCGGCTCGCCGAGCGCTTCGATGATTTCGAACGCCGCGGTTTTCTGTCCCTGAAGACGGTACGGATTGATCGAGTTGACGATCGCCATCCCGGTCTCCTGCGCGACTTCCTTGACCAACTGCATCCCCTGGTCGAAGTTGCCTTTGATCTGGACGACCGACGCACCTTCGATCATCGCCTGGGCCAGCTTGCCGAGCGCGATCTTGCCGTCGGGTATCAGCACGAAAGCGGTCAGTCCCGCGCGTGCGGCGTAGGCGGCGGCCGACGCCGAGGTGTTGCCGGTCGAGGCGCATATCACCGCACGCTTGCCTTCGTGCAGCGCTTGGGTAACCGCGACCGTCATGCCGCGGTCCTTGAACGAGCCGGTCGGGTTGAGTCCCTCGCACTTGACGAAAACCTTCAGGTCCACGCCGAGCTTTTCGGGCAGGTTGTGCAGGCGCAGCAGCGGCGTTGAACCCTCGTCGAGGCTGACGACGCGCGCGCCGTCGGCGAGCGGAAGGCGGTCGCGGTAGCGCGCAATCAATCCAACGTCGTTCAATCCAGCGTCTCCACCCGGATCTTCACCGCGGGCGCGGTGACCGCGTCGAACCTTTCGATCTCGGCGAGCGCCGCGTTGAGATCGCGTTCGCGCACGCGGTGGGTGAGCAGCACCACCGGCACCGCGTCGCCGGCGTCGCCGGACTCCTTCTGCAGCACCGCCTCGATGCTGATGTTGTGCTCGGCGAGCGCGTGCGTGACCTTCGCCAGCACGCCGACCTGTTCCTTGACCGTCAAGCGCAGGTAATACGCGGTCACCACGTCGGCGACGTCGATGACTTCAAGGTCGGACAATGCGCCGGGCTGGAACGCGAGATGCGGCACGCGGTTCCCGGGGTCGGAGGTCAACGCCCTGACCACGTCCACCAAGTCGGCGACGACCGCCGAGGCGGTCGGCTCGGCGCCGGCGCCGGCGCCGTAATACAGCGTCGGCCCGACCGCGTCGCCGGTGACGACCACCGCGTTCATCACGCCCTCGACGTTGGCGAGCAGGCGTTTGCACGGCACCAGCGCCGGATGCACGCGCAACTCGACGCCGCCGTCGGTGCGCTTGGCAACGCCGAGATGCTTGATGCGGTAACCGAGTTCACCGGCATAGACCACGTCCTGCGGGTCGAGGCCGACGATGCCCTCGACGCTGACGCGCTCGAACTGAAGCGGGATGCCGAACGCGATCGACGCCATGATCGTCAGCTTGTGCGCCGCGTCTATGCCTTCGACGTCGTAGGCCGGGTCGGCTTCGGCGTAGCCGAGCAGCTGTGCGCGCGCCAGCGCGTCTTCGAACGAACGGCCCTCGCTGCGCATTTCGGACAGGATGAAGTTGCCGGTGCCGTTGATGATTCCGACCAGCCACAGGATACGGTTGCCAGACAGCCCCTCGCGAATCGCCTTGATGATCGGCACGCCGGCGGCGACCGCGGCCTCGAAAGCGACCATCGCGCCGCGCTCGGACGCCGCGGCGAAGATCTCGTTGCCGTACTGCGCAATCAGGGCCTTGTTCGCGGTGACCACGTGTTTGCCCGAAGCGAGCGCTTCAAGCGTCAGCTCGCGCGCCGGGCGCGAACCGCCGATTAGCTCGACGATGACGTCGAGCGAGTCGTCGCGCACGACCTCGAACGGGTCGGTGCAGACCTCGACGCCGTCGAGCGGCGCCGGGCGGCGTTTGTCCGGGTCGCGCACCGCGGCCTTGACGACCTCGATGCCGCGGCCGGCACGGCGCATGATTTCGTCGGCGTTGCGCCGCAGGACCTCGAGCGTCCCGCAACCGACGGTGCCCAGGCCCAATACGCCGACTCTAACGGGCTTCATGGCTTCCTGAAAACGTGTTCGTCATCGCCGTCAACTCCGCTCGCGGAACATGCGCTTGACGTTGCGCAACGCTTGGCGGATGCGGTGCTCGTTCTCTATCAGGCTGAAGCGCACGTGCCCGTCACCGTGGCTGCCGAAGCCGACGCCCGGCGACACCGCGACCTGCGCGCGGCTGATCAAGTGCTTGGAGAACTCGAGCGAACCCATCGCACGGTAAGGCTCGGGTATCGGCGCCCACGCGAACATCGTCGCGCGCGGCTTCTCCAGCGCCCAGCCGAGATTGTTGAGTCCGTCGCACAGCACGTCGCGCCTCTTGCGGTAAGTTTCCTTGATTTCCTCGACGCAATCCTGCGGCCCTTCGAGCGCCGCGATCGCCGCCACCTGAACCGGCGTGAACAGACCGTAGTCCAGATAAGACTTGATCTTCTCAAGCGCCGCGACCAGCTCGCGGCAACCGCACGCGAAGCCGACCCGCCAGCCGGGCATATTATATGTCTTGGACAGCGAATAAAACTCGACCGCGAGTTCGTCGGCGCCCGCCACCTGCAGGATCGAAGGCGCGCGGTAGCCGTCAAAGACGATTTCGGCGTAGGCGGCGTCGTGCACCACCCACAAGCGGTGCTCACGCGCCAACTCGACGACTTTCTCGAAAAAAGGCAATTCGACGCAGCGCGTGGTCGGATTGCTCGGAAAATTCAGAATCAGCATCTTCGGCTTGGGCCAGGCGTCCCGGATCAGCTTCTGCAATTCGCCGAAGAACTCCTCTTCCGACGACAACGGCACGTACAAGACGTCGGCGCCTGCGATGACGCAACTGTAGGGGTGAATCGGATAGGCCGGCGCCGACACCAGCGCACAGTCGCCCGGCTTCAACGCCGCGAACATCAGGTGCGCGATGCCCTCTTTCGACCCGATGGTGACGATGGCCTGTTCCTCGGGGTCGAGCTCGACGTCGAAACGCCGCCGGTACCAGTCGCAGACCGCGCGGCGCAGGCGCGGGATGCCGCGCGAACTCGAGTAACGATGGACGTCGCTTCTCTGTGCGACCTCGACGAGTTTGGCGACGACATGCGCCGGCGCCGGACGGTCGGGGTTGCCCATGCCGAAATCAACGACGTCGCCGCCGCGCGCGCGCGCCTCGGCTTTCAATCGGTTGACGATTGAAAACACGTAAGGCGGCAGACGCTCGACTCTCTCGAAACCGCTCACGGGCTCTCACCTGCTCCACGGACGCCGGCGGGACGCGCCGGCGACGCCGAACCGCCGGGTAAATCCGGAGACAAATCCGGGGGGAAATTCAGGAAGGGGCGCACGTCGTCGAAGCTCAAAGCGGGTTCACAGCCAATAGTACAGCAAGACGACCGCGGCGAACGCGGCGACCGTCAGCCAGCCGTACAGATGAACCCGGCGCTCGATCACCGGCAGTATTTTCGGCCCCGTCCATTTGAGCAGCAGCGCGACCAGAAAAAAGCGCGCGCCGCGCCCGATCAGGGACGCGGCGACGAAAACCGCGAGATTCTGTTCGAGCACGCCGGCGGTGACGGTGAAGACCTTGTACGGGATCGGGCTGAAACCGGCGATGAAGACCACGCCGACACCCCACCGGTCGAACCAAACCCTGGCCTGCTCGTAATACTCCAAGAAAGCGCCGCTTTCGAGCCGGGGGGCAATCAAGTCAAACGCGAAATACCCGATTGCGTACCCCGCAACGCCGCCGGCGACCGAAAACAAGGTCGTCATCGCCGCGAGGTACGTCGCGCGGTGCGGGCGCGTCGCGCACATCGGCGCAAGCAGCACGTCGGGAGGCACCGGAAAGAAAGACGACTCGGCGAAGCTCAGCGCGAACAGGTACTTGTCGGCGGCGGGGCGCGACGACCAACCCTTGACTTTGTGATACAGAAACGTGAACAACGGCTTAAACGCCGAACGCGAAGTTCGATGCGGTCAATGCGGCATTTTACGAGGAAACCCCAAGCAAGGAAAACCTTCTGTCGGACACGACCGGAAAAGGGTAAAAGCAGAAAAGATCGACAATCTCCGGGCGTATGAAATTGTCGGTTGACATGATGGGCTCACGGTGCGCCGCCTCAATCAGCTTGCGTGCACCTTCGGGCTTGATCGCGTAACAGCAGGTCCCGGGCGCCATGCCGAAAGGAGAATAAACTTCTTTCCCCTCGGGCTTTCCGAACAGGCGGAAGATGCAGCGAACACGTTGAGACATGAACCCATCATTCGCACAAAGAGAGATAAGGTGTCTGAATTTAAGCGGCGGAATCGGGGCAAGAAACTTAGCGTCGTGCTCCAGTACGATAATCGGTTCTCCCAGTTCGATACAGCGCAACCATAGTTTGTAATGGGATGAGAAGCAGCCCGATAACGCGAGGGAATCGTTCGGACGACCCTGCCAGTACCTTTTCGTCAAGCCGTTCTGGAAGAAAAACTCACGCGACTCGTGTTTTCCCACGCCGGGAAAAATCTCAAGATTGTCGTCTTCTCCGTATAACTTCGCGGACTCGATGCACCGCCGGGCGGCGGCGATTGAAACCGGCACGTCGGTCAACGCGATGATGTATTTCCTGACGGGCTTGACCGGTTTGACCTTGCTCAGGCGAACGCGGGCGCGGGCGGTTCTGACCCATACCCCGGAAATCAACCTAAGTAATCTAAGCAACCTGACAAACTGTTTTCCGTTCATTCTGAATTCATGCTGCGCTTTCATTTTTTGGGATAAGCGCGGCTTCTTCCTGAGAATCCGGTATCGCAATCGTGGAAGAGCCGGCGTCGGGCGGCGCCGTCGGCGCGGGGTGATAATAAAGAATATCCACGTTCTCCTTGCAGAAGAAACAATCCGCCATCGTGACGAACTGGCGGGACGCCGCCTCAATCAATCTGCGTGCGCCTTCGGGTTTGACGGCGTAACAACAGGTCCCCGGCATATACGGCCAAAAGTGAAAGACCTCCTTACCTTCAAACCTCTTGAGCGCGCGAAGACGTCTGACGACGGCGGGGTAAATAAACTCTCCGATCCAATTCACGTTAAGCGTAATCACGTGCTTGAATCTCAACGGCGGGATGCGGGCACGGAACACGGCGTCGTGCTCAAGCACGATGATCGGCTCTCCCAATTCGATGCAACGCAACCACAGCTTGTAATGAGATGAGAAACACCCGGCGGCGGCGAGAGGGTTCACCGAGCGGAGCAATCGTCCTTGCGTCAAGCCGTGCCGAGTGAAAAAGTCACGCGCTTCGTGTTTGTCTATGGCCGCGAAGATCTCCAGATTGTCATCTTCCCCGTATAACTTCGCGGACCTGATACACCGTTGGGCGGATTCGACCGAGACGGGCACGTCGGTCAACGTGATGAGGTATTTCTTGACCGGCCTGACCGGTTTGATCAGGCGGCAGCGAACACGAACGGCCACGGTCCTGATTTGAATCCCCCGGATTTGGGAAAAATGCTTGACCCGCCACTTCAGGAAAACCTTTGCGTCGCGTTTGAATTGATGCCACAGCTTTTCATCGTTCGCAGGAACGCCCAGCAATCTGGAACCACGGATTAGATTGTCACGCCAACGCTGAAAGCGGCCAAGCTGCAACAAGAAACGGAACAGGGGAAGTGTAACGAATTTCAGCATGACGTATAGATTCGATTATACACGTTAAACGCGGCTTGAAGTCGACGCTCAGTCCTCACGCCCCGAACCAATCAAGGGGACAAACTTAACTTCCAGGTAACGTTTCCGCTTGTAACCTCGCCGGTCGCGGCTGATCAACGTCAGCTGCTGCCCCTCTTCGCCGACGGGAACGACCATGCGCCCGCCGACGGCCAGTTGCTCAAGCAGCGCGGGCGGCGGCTCCTTGGAAGCCGCGGTGACGATGACGCCGCCGAACGGCGCAAACTTCTCCCAACCCTTGCCACCGTCGGCGCAACGGAAGTTGACGTTGCGGCAATCGAGGGCAACCAGTAACTTGCGCGCCGCCTTGTGCAAGGCGCCGATGCGCTCGATCGTGAACACCCGCGGCGCCAGCAGCGACAAAACCGCGGTCTGATAGCCCGAGCCGGTGCCGACTTCGAGAACGACTTCGGGAACGCCGTCGGCGATCAGCAATTCGGTCATGAAAGCGACGATATACGGCTGCGACACGGTTTGCCCGTGCCCGATCGGCAGCGCCTGGTCTTCGTAGGCGAGATGAACGAACCCCGAATCAACGAAGCGGTGTCTCGGCACGTTCCCGATTGCGTCGAGCACCCGGCGGTCACGGATGCCTTTGCTTTCGAGTTCCGCAACGAGACGTTTGCGGGCGTGCCGAAAACGCTCGTCGGAGGCGTCCATCACCGCTCAGCGCAAACCGTCGAGCCAAGTGCCGGTCGTCTCAAAATGGTGACGACAGGTCAAATCAACGTGCAGAGGGGTTACGGCGACGTAACCGGCGGCGACCGCGTGAAAGTCGGTTCCGGGACCCGCGTCCTGCCCGGGCCCGGGCGCACCGATCCAATAAATCGGCTGCCCCCGAGGGTCCAGGCTCTCGATGACCGGCTCGGAAACGTGGCGGCTGCCGAGACGGGTGTTCTTCAAACCTTTGACGTCGGACAAAGGCATATCGGGCACGTTGACGTTGAGGATGATTTCGCTCGGCAGCGGTTCGTCTCTCAGGCGCGCAACCAAGCGTCTGGCGATTTCGGCGGCAGTGTCGAGATGGCGCGGACGCTTTGAAACAATTGAGATCGCAATCGCCGGGAACCCCAGATAACGTCCTTCGACCGCCGCCGCGACGGTGCCCGAATACACGACGTCGTCGCCGAGGTTCTCGCCGTGGTTGATGCCCGACAGCACGATGTCGGGCAGTGCGTCCTTGAACAGCCCGTTCAGGCCGAGGTGCACGCAGTCGGTCGGCGTGCCGTCCACCGCATAGACGCTCTCCGAAACGCGGCTTATATGCAAAGGGCGGTCGAGCGTCAACGAGTTGCTCGAAGCGCTGCGGTCGCGCTCGGGCGCGACCACCGACACCCGGTCGGGCGCGGCGAACACCGAGGCGAGCGCCCTCAACCCCGGGCTGTCGTAACCGTCGTCGTTGCTGATGAGTATGTGCATCGGGGGTGGAAAATTCATCTCTGCTTCAAGCGGCAGGCAAGCCGCCGCCCGGCTTTCCGGTATATCATAATGCCAACGTCAGAAACTTCATAAACGGGTGCAGAAATGCCTGCGAACGATGAAACACCGAACCTCGCGCACGGCGGCGAAGAAACTTTCCGGGATTTGATCGAGCGGTCAAGAGACGACGCTGGCGGGACGATCGATGCGCCAGCGCCGACCGCTTCACGGCGTTCGCACGCGCGCAAGCCGGTCGGTGCGCCGCCGCTGGTCAACGCCGACGACGAATTCATGCGTCCGGGCGTCCAGCATAAGGAAATGCGCCGCTTGAAGCAGGGCAAGTTCCCCCTCAACGACGACCTGAGGATCGACCTGCACGGATTGACGCGCGACGAGGCGTATCAAGCGCTCGACGAGTTCCTCGACCGCTGCCTCGCCGCCAGGGCTCGTTGCGCCTTGATTATCTGCGGCAAGGGAATCCATTCTCCGACCGGCAAGCCCGTTCTCAAATCGTCGATCCGCGGCTGGCTGGCCGAACACGACAAAGTGCTTGCGTACTGCCCCGCGCAGCGGAGGGACGGCGGCGCCGGCGCCTTGTACGCGCTGCTCAAGATCAAACGTCCGGCGCGTTGACGACGGCACGGAGAAACGGCGATGGAAACTCCCTCGAAAACTGGACCGGTTCACGACCCGAGCTGCCAGGACGACTACGACCCGGGTTCCCTGCCGGTCGCCGAAGCCGCCGAACGCATCATGACGATGGTCACGCCGGTTTCCGACGTCGAAACGCTGCCGTTGCGCGAAACCTTGGGGCGGGTGCTCGCGCGGGCGGTGCACTCGGCAATCGACGTGCCCGGCCATACAAATTCGGCGATGGACGGTTATGCGCTGCGCCTGAGCGACCTCCCCGAATCCGGCGCGGTCGAGTTCAAGATTGCGGGCAAGGCGCTGGCCGGACACCCCTACACGGGGACGACGGGAAAGCGCGAATGCGTGCGCATCATG
Source organism: uncultured Chromatiales bacterium (assembly GCA_964553575.1). Classification (GTDB taxonomy): domain Bacteria; phylum Pseudomonadota; class Gammaproteobacteria; order Poriferisulfidales; family Oxydemutatoraceae; genus CAYFZO01. The sequence continues at coordinate 3,557 of CAZKLI010000193.1, read as the reverse complement.
ACCGGCGCGGTGCTGCCGGCCGATTGCGACACGGTCGTCATTCAGGAGCAAGCCGAAAGAAACGGCGACGTCGTGAAAATCGGCGGCGGTCACCGGGCCGGGCAGAACGTCCGCCTCGCCGGTGAAGACGTCGCCGCCGGGCAGAAAGTGCTCGACGCGGGTCGGCGCCTGACCGCCGCCGACCTCGGGCTGCTGGCGTCGGTGGGCGTCACCGAAGTTGCGGTAACAAGGCGTCTCAAGGTCGCGTTCTTCTCGACCGGCAGTGAACTGCGCCCCGCGGGCGAGCCGCTCGCCGAAGGGCAGATTTACGACAGCAACCGGCACGTGATGTTCGGAATGCTCACCCGTCTCGGCGCCGAGATACTCGACCTCGGCATCGTCGGCGACGACCGCGCGGCGCTCAGCGAAGCGTTCAAACGCGCCGCCGGGGCCGACGCAATCATCACCTCGGGCGGCGTATCGGTCGGCGAAGCCGACTACGTTAAGGACCTGCTCGCGGCGCTCGGGCGGGTGCACTTCTGGAAAGTCGCGGTCAAGCCCGGCCGTCCGCTTGCTTTCGGGCACGTCGGCGATGCGGCGTATTTCGGCCTGCCGGGCAACCCGGTGTCGGTGATGGTGACCTTCTACGTGCTGGTCCAGCCAGCGCTGAAAGCGATGATGGGAGAAACTCCGTGCACGCCCGCGCTCAGGATTCGTGCGCGCAGTCTCGACAAGCTACGCAAACGCCCGGGGCGCGTCGAATTTCAACGCGGGGTTCTCGAACGGAATGAAGACGGCGCATACACCGTGCGCAAGACCGGTGCGCAAGGCTCCGGCATCCTGAGCTCGATGACGGCGGCGAACTGCCTGATCGTTCTCGGCGCCGAGCAGCGGGAAGTCCCGCCGGGAGAGACGGTCGAGACGATCCCGTTCGAAAGCCTGACCTGACCCGTCGCCCGGCCGAGCGACGAGACGATATAGATGAAAGAGATTATTTCCCGGCGAAGAACAGCTTGAAGTTCACCGGAATCGTCGTGGGAAAGCCCGACCTGACCGTCGCCCGGTCGAGGTGCGATTGAACCGACGCGACGAAAGAGATTATTTGCCGGCGAAGAACAGCTTGAAGCTCACCGGAATCGTCGTGGGAATGTTGAACAGCTTGACAAAATCCTTGAGCGTCTCAAAGCCTTCGGTCACGCCGTAGTCGGCGGCGTTGACCAGAATCGGCGAGACGGTCTGAATCAGCAGGCCGCCGCCGATCCGCACGACGCTGACTTCGCCCTTGACCCGCCCGGTGACGCCGCGCATCGTCAGCGACGCCTCGACTTTCTGCGTGTAACCGGGCGGATACGGCTTGTCGCCGATTGCGCCGACCGACAAACCGATCATCGCCCGCGGGTGGTTCTTGACGTCGAACACGTGTTCCTTGACCCGCTCGTCGCGAATCGCAACGCCGGTGTTCACGCTGTTCAAATCCACTTCCAGCCTGACCTCGCCGGCGGCGCTGATCGAACCCGAGAAGACGGTGAAGCGGTTGTTCTCGAACACCGTCGAGAAATTGCCGGTCATCTTGCTTGAGAGGTAAGTAATCTCCGAGCGTTCCGGCACAACCGCCCATTCGGCGGCTACGGTAAGCGGCGCCGCCGCGAGGCACGCGACAAAACAAGCAGCGATGAACCGGGCTTTCTTCATTCGCTCCCCTCTTGATTATCCGGGCGTGTTCTCCTCGACCCAGCGAGCGCCGTCGTTCAAAACTTCGCGCTTCCAAAACGGCGCCGTGGACTTGAGGTCTTCGATGATGTAACGGTTGGCCGCATAAGCGGCGGCGCGGTGTTCAGCCCATACCGCCACCAGTACGATCGCCTCCCCCGGCGAGACTTCCCCGACGCGGTGAACGACCAGCGCGTCGCCGATCGCGTGCTCGGCGGCGGCGCGCTCGACCGTGCGCTCAAGGTGAGCGCGCGTCATTTCCGGATAATGTTCCAGCGTCATCGTCTTGACTTCGTCGCCCAGATTGAAGTCGCGCATCGAGCCGACGAACACCGAAACGGCGCCGAACCTGCCAGCGCGCGACGAACGCGACGAACCTACGGGCTTGTACTCGGACAGCTTGCGCCACGGGTCGAAAGTTTGTTCGAGAATTTCTACTGGCATGACGCCTCCGCCTGTTACGGCGGCGCTTATAATACTCTCTCCGTGCATGGAATGCCAAAAGCCGTGGAAGAACGAAAATTCATAGCACTCGGTATCGCGGTGCTGACGGTGTCCGACACCCGAGACGAGGCGACCGACAAGTCCGGGCGGCGACTGGTCGAGCATCTCGAGGCCGCGGGACACCGCTGCGCGGGAAAACGCATCGTCGCCGACGACGTCGCCCTGATCCAAGCTGAATTGTCGGCGTGGATCGCCGACGATGACGTCAACGTCGTGCTCACGACCGGCGGCACCGGACTGACCGGCCGCGACAACACCCCGGAAGCGGCGGCGGCGTTGTTCGACAAGACGATAGACGGATTCGGTGAAATGTTCCGCGTGCTGTCGTACGAAACCATCGGCACTTCGACGCTGCAATCACGCGCGGTCGCGGGCGTCGCCGGCGAAACTTTCATCTTTTGCCTGCCGGGGTCGCCGGGCGCGTGCACCGACGCGTGGGAAAAATTGATTCGCAAACAACTCGACTACCGCACCCGCCCGTGCAACCTCGTCGAACTGATGCCCCGGCTCGGGAAGTCCGACCGCCGCGAATAGACCGGCTTCAACCGCCGATGTAAGACATCTCGATCTTCTTCAATTCGGCGGTGTCGTCGCTGCGCAGCTCGGAATAGCGGTCGGTGCGCCGACGCCAGACGCCGCCGAGCCACTCGATTACCGCCTCGTCGGAGTCGTTGCCGCGCAAGGCACGGCGCAAGTCGTGCCCGTGCACCGCGAACAGGCAGGTGTACAGCCTGCCTTCGGCCGACAGCCTCATGCGGCTGCAATCCCCGCAAAAAGGTTGTGTAACCGAGGCGATGACGCCGATTTCCCCGCCGCCGTCGCGGTAACGCCACCGTTGCGCGACTTCGCCGCGGTAGTTGGATTGCAGCGGCTCGATCGGCGTTTCGGCGTTGATTGTCTCGATGATCTCGGCCGCCGGCAACACCTCGTCCATGCACCAGCCGTTGACGGTGCCGACGTCCATGTATTCGATGAACCGCAGCACGTGACCGCTGCCGTGAAAATACCGCGCCATCGGCAGCACCTGACCGTCGTTGGCGCCGAGCTTGACGACCATGTTGACTTTGACCGGCAGACCGGCGGCGGCGGCGTGGTCGATCGCGGCGAGCACCCTGGAGACCGGAAAGTCGGCGCCGCTGATTGCAGAGAAAACCCCTTGGTCGAGTGCGTCGAGACTGACGGTGACGCGCGAGAGACCCGCCGCCGCCAACTCTCGGGCGCGCGCGGCGTCGAGCGCGGAGCCGTTGGTGGTGAGACTGAGGTCTTCGACGCCGTCGACCGCGGCGACGCGCTCGATCAGGACTTCGAGATTCTTTCTCAGCAAAGGCTCGCCGCCCGTCAGGCGGATCTTGCGAACCCCGAGC
>CAZKLI010000192.1:0-6893 GCA_964553575.1 uncultured Chromatiales bacterium | reverse complement strand
CCTTCGTGGCGCGGCGCGGCGCCGGCGCCGGCGGCCAGCCAGCGCCTGAAATGCAGCAGCTGCCGAAGCTGCAACCCCGCCCAGACGCAGACCCCGGCGAGCAAACCCGCCAGCGGCGACGACAGCGCCACCCCCGCACTTGCGCCGGCAAGCACGAGGAAAACCAGCACCAGCAGCTCGTGGCGCATAGGTACTAAGGTGATTCTTCGGCGCCGGAAGGGGCGTTGAGGCGGTACCCGACCCCGCGCACGGTGCCGATTACGCCGTTGCAGCCGCAGCTTTCGAGCGCCTTGCGCAGGCGGCGGATCTGCACGTCAACCGTGCGCTCTTCGACGTAGGCGTTGACCCCCCAAACCCGGTCGAGAATCTGCGAGCGGGAAAACACCTTGTTGGGGTGCTTCATGAAGAACTGCAACAACTTGAACTCGGTCGGGCTGACGATGACCTCCCGACCGGCGGCGACGACGCGATGTTCGGACGGCGACAACGTCATCGCACCGACGCGGAGCTCCTCGGCGGCGTCCTCATCGGTGCGCGTGCGCCTGAGCAGGGCGTCTATGCGGGCGATCAGCTCGCGCCCGGAAAACGGCTTGGTGACGTAGTCGTCGGCGCCGGCCTTGAACCCCGCGACGACGTGCTCCTCTCCGCTCTTCGCGGTCAGCATCACGACCGGAATCGCGCGGGTGGACCGATCAGCGCGCAACCGCCGGACCAAGTCCTCGCCGCTGAGCCCCGGCATCATCCAGTCGAGGAGGATTACGTCGGGCAAGGCTTTCTGTATCGCCTCGAGCGCCTCGTGCGCGTCGCCGGCTTCCGCCGTCTCGTAACGCCCGCCGCCGAGCAACACCCCGACCATCCGGCGGATCGAAGGGTCGTCGTCAACGATGAGAACCAGCGGCCTGCCCATCTTTCGGAGATCCCCGGCATCGCGGCTCGAATCAAGCGTCCAAGAACGCAGCGGGCACGCGCTCGGCGCCGGTGTGCGCGAGCACCAGGGAAAAATATCCGTCGCCCGAGACGAAATGGCGCAACGGCGTGCACCGGCTCGAACCGAGCAAGTCCTCGATGCCGTCGTGCGTGAACTTGCGGCTGATCTCGGTGCGTATCGTCTCGCCGCGTTCCAGCTGAATCGAATGGTCGAGCGAACCGAACCGAACTTTCTGTCTTTTGCGCGAGACCAGGTGCATCTCGATCCGGCTCTTGCGCTCGTTGAAAAAAGCGTAGTGCGAGAAGTCTTCAAGAGAAAAGTCGGCGTCGAGCTCGCGGTTGAGCACGCTCAGGACGTTCAGGTTGAAAGACGCGGTCAGCCCTTGCGCGTCGTTGTAGGCGGCGTCGAGCAGCGCCCGGCGTTTGACCCGGTCGGCGCCGAGCAGCAACGCGCCGGCGTCGCCGACCAGCGTCCTGATCTCGCGCAACAGACCGACGGCTTCCTCGCGGTGCAAGTTGCCGACGGTGCCGCCGATGAACAATCCGAGCCAGCGTCCTTCGGGCAGTTCGATGTTCTCAAGCCCCGCGCCGTAATCGCCGATCAGCAAGTTGACTTTCAACCACGGATAATCCTGCTGCAACTTGCTCGCGCATTCCTCGAGCACTTCAGCGCAGATGTCCATCGCCCAGTAGGTGCAAGTAACGCCGAGACGCTCGCAGGCGTCAAACAACGCGCGGGTCTTGCGGGAAGTCCCGCTGCCGAACTCTATAATGTGATTGGGACGAACCAGTTCGATGATCTCGTCAGCGTTCTTCCGCAACAGCTCGTCTTCGGTGCGCGTGGGGTAATATTCACGGGTTTCACAGATGCGGTCGAAAAGCCTCGACCCTCGCTCGTCGTAAAAATACTTGGGAGATAGATTGCGCGGTTTCGAGAACACGCCCTCGATGACGTCCTGCTCAAGCGTGTTGACCGCGCGCGCGGGTTCGACGTCAACGCGGCTGAGCGGCTGGACGCGCCGCTTGGCGAGACGCGGATTCGCCGCCGGGTTATTTTTCATGTTCGCCATTGAGTTTCGCCCGAACGGGACCGAATAAGACACGCAACCGCCCACGTAACCGCCCATACAAACACCATGTGCCGTCTCGCCGCTTATCTCGGGGAACAGTTGCCGCTCAAAACGCTGTTGCTCGAACCGAATCATAGCCTCTACGTTCAGTCGTGGCAACCGAAAGAACTTCGCTACGCGAAACTCAACGCCGACGGATTCGGATTCGGCTGGTACCTCCCCGACGGCACGCCGGCGACTTACCGGAATCAAGCGCCGATATGGAACGATCCCAATTTGAAAACACTGGGCGAGGTCCTGCACGCGCCGCTGTGGCTCGCGGTCGTGAGAAGCGCGACCGCCGACTACGGCGCGGCGCACGCCAACGTGCAACCGTTCAGATACAAGCGGTTGATGTTCGTGCACAACGGTTACATAGAGGACTTCAACAAAGGCGCGCGCCACGCGATTATCGCCGAACTCGAACCCGAGATTCTCGAAAACATCCACGGGCTGACCGACTCCGAATACCTGTTCGGCTTACTGTGCCGGCTGACCGCGCGGCGACGCGGTGACCTGGAAACCGCGCTCGCCGACTTCGCCGAATGGTGCCGGCAAAATCTGGCGCACGGGGCGGCGTTGTTGAACGTCATCGCAACCGACGGCGAACGGCTCTGCGCGTTGCGCTTCGCGTTGAACGCCGAAGCCCCGACGCTGTACTACACCGGCGGCGCACCGGCGGGTTTTCCCGCAGGCTCGCAACTCATCGCGTCGGAACGCCTGACCGGCGACGACGATTGGCTGGAAGCGCCAGCGGGGAACCTGCTCACGTTGCGACGAGGACAAGCCGCCGTACTCAAGCCGCTGGACTGAAGCCGTGCAACCCGAACCGTCTGAGCGCACCGCGCGCGCTTTCGACCTAATCCACTTCCTGGCCCGCTTCGGCGAAGTTCAGGAAACGTTGTGTGCGCTCGTCGCGGCCCTTGATGAAGATGAACACCGCGTCCGGTTTCATTCGGACTTCAGCCCGCCGGACTGAAGCCGTGCATCCCGAACCGCCTGAGCGCACCGCGCGCGCTTTCGACCTGGCCCGCTTGGGCGAAGTCCAGGAAACGTTGTGCGCGCTCGTCGAGGCCCTCGATGAAGATGAACACCGCGTCCGGTTCCATTCGGACTTCAGCCCGCTCGGCTGGCATCTCGGGCACGCGACGTTCGTCGAAAACTTCTGGCTCAGGGAAACCGTCCTGGGCGACGACGGCGCAACCGCCTCGTCGAGTGCGCTGTACCTTCCGCAACGTGCGCGCAAGTCCGAACGCGGCGCACGGCTGCCGCCCAAAAGCGCGTTGCTCGACGCCTGCCGTCGCGCGCAACGCGACAACCTCGAACTGCTCGGCGACCCGCCGCCGGCGCTCGCGGCGCACCGCCTGATGAGGAATGATTATCTGCTGAAGTTTCTTCTGCAGCACCACGCGATGCACCTCGAGACCATGTACATGGCGTTGACCGAAAAGCACCTGCAAAAGCCTCCCCGCCACTCGCCGCGAAAGCGGCTCGAACCGGCCGCCGTGCGCCTGCAGCCGGTCGCTTTCGCCGGCGGTGAATTTGAAATCGGCGGCGACGACGCCTGGTGCTTCGACAACGAACTGCCGAAACACCGCGAAACGCTGCACGACTTCACGCTCAACGCGACGCCCGCCGGCAACGCCGAATACCTCGGCTTCGTCGAAAGCGGCGGCTACGATAACGCCGAATGGTGGGACGCCGCGGGCCGGGAATGGCTGGACGCGACCTGCGTCAAAGCCCCGCACCATTGGCTCAGAAACGAAGACGGCGCTTGGTACGGCGCCGACTGCAACGGCTGCTGCGACCTCGCGCCCGACGACCCGGTGCACGGCCTAAGCCGTCATGAAGCCCGCGCGTTCGCACGCTACGCCGGCGCGCGCCTGCCGTACGAAAGCGAATGGGAGACGGCACACAAGCAAGACCCGGCGCACGAACGCATCCACCCGAACGGCCGGGCGTGGGAATGGTGCGACAACGCGTTCCATCCTTACCCGGGCTTCAAGCCCTTTCCGTACGACGAATATTCGACCCCGTGGTTCGACAACGCACATTACTCGCTGCGCGGATACAGCCGGCATACGCACGACGCGCTGCGCCGGCCGACGTTCAGGAATTTCTACACCGCCGACAAACGCTGCGTCTTCGCGGGGGTCAGGGTCGCAAGCGGCTGAATCCGACAGACTTTTCTGGCATATATTCCGAAAAAGTCCGGACTTTTCCGGCATTGGCGCCGAAAAAGTCTGGACAAGAAACGCCGGAGACCTTAGACTGCCGTGATGGAGAAGAATCGTTATCTTGCCCCGTTCCTGAAAAAAGACCTCAAGGAAAAGATCTTGATTCTGAGCGGGCCGCGCCAGGCAGGCAAGACGACCTTGGCGAAAATGCTGTCGCCGCGGCATGATTATCTGAACTATTACGCCGCCGAAGAACGCTTGCGCACAGACCGCGGACAATGGGATCGCGGAATGGAATACGTCATCTTCGACGAGCTCCACGTCAAGAAAGATTGGAAGAAATGGCTGAAAGCGTTATCCGAGAAAGAAGGTCTCCCGCCCGGCGTTGTCGTCACGGGCAGCGCCCGGCTGGAGACCCTGCGGAAAAAAACGGGAGACTCTTTGGCGGGGTGTTTCTTTCCTTTTCGCCTGCATCCTTTCGACCTGAAGGAAATCCGGAGCGTCGATAAGAAAAAGAGCGAAGAAGACGTACTGGACCGCCTGCTGAAATTCGGAGGCTTCCCCGAACCCTACCTGAAAGGCACAAGCGCTTTCTACAATCGCTGGCAAAGAAGTCACACCGAGGCGATTCTCCGGGAAGACGTGCCCGAATTTGAAAAACTCCAGAACGTCTCCGACCTCCAAACCCTGCTGGAGCTGCTCAAAAACCGCACCGGCAGCTGCATCAATCACGAGTCTTTAGGAAGAGACCTGCAACGCGACGGCAAAACGGTCAAGCGCTGGCTGACGGCGCTGGAAAACTTCTACGTGGTCTTCAAAGTGCTCCCGTATCACAAGAACATCAATAAGTCGCTCAGAAAGCAAGCCAAATACTACTTCTACGACACCGGGCTTGTAAAAGAGCCGGGCGCCGCTTTCGAGAATCTGGTGGCCTGCAGTCTGCTCAAGGAGAACCATTTCCGCGAAGACTGCTACGGAGAGCGAAGGGGGCTTTACTATCTCAGGGACAAAAGCAAAAGAGAGATTGATTTTCTCGTCACAAAAGACAATCGCGTGACCGCGATGATCGAAGCCAAGTGGAGCGAAAGCGAATTGAGCCCCCATTTCGAGGTTTTCTCAAAACAGCTGCCGGGAAAAATCCGCAAAGTGCAGGTGGTCAAGGAGCTGAAAAGAGAGACGACGTTCCCTAACAAATGCGAGATCCGGAAGGCATCTCGCTGGCTTGCGAATCTTTAGGCCCGCACCCCCCGAGATCAATCATGTTCACGCTCAAGCCCGGACAACGCCCCGCCCCGCTCAAGCAAGCGATCGAGCGGCAAGTGGCGGCCGCGCTGGAGGAGGAGGGCAGTCAAGATATCAGCACCGCCGCCGTGCCCGAAGGCGCTAACGCGGCGGCGCGGGTCGTCAGCCGCGAAGCGGGCGTGCTCGCCGGCGTGTTCTGGTTCGACGAGGTCTTCGCGCAACTCGACCCCGCGGTCGAGATTCACTGGCAACTGCACGACGGCGACGCGATAGAGAAAGGCGCGACGTTGTGCACCCTCGCCGGCGCCGCGGCAAGCCTGCTGCGCGGCGAACGGTGTGCGCTGAACTTCCTGCAGACCTTGTCCGGGGTCGCGACGACCACCGCCGAATTCGTCGCCCGCGCCGGCGGTGTCACCATCAAGGACACGCGCAAGACCCTGCCCGGTCTGCGGCTTGCGCAGAAATACGCGGTCGTCTGCGGCGGCGGCGTCAACCACCGTATCGGCTTGTCGGACGCGGTGCTGCTCAAGGACAACCACGTCCGCGCGTGCGGCTCGGTCGAAGCGGCAGTGGCAGCGTCGCGCCGGGCGAACCCCGGGTTTGCGATCGAGGTCGAAGTCTCGACGCTGGAGCAAGTCAAGCAAGCGCTTGCGGCGGACGCCGACGTCATCATGCTCGACAACTTCGACCTCGACACAATCAGCGCGGCGGTCGAGATCGTCGGAGGAAAAGCGCAGATAGAAATCTCGGGCGGCGTCGGACTCGACGACGTTTCCCGCTTCGCCGGAACCGGCGTTGATTGCGTCTCGATCGGCGCGCTGACCAAGCACCTGCGTGCACTCGACTTCTCGTTGCAGTTCGACTGAAGCCGCCCGGCGCATTGGTACGCGTCGCCGCTCAAGAACCCTCTCTCCGCCGCGCGAAAAACGACCGGTCTGCAACGTTGACAACGCGGCAGGCGGGCGTATCGTGGGAAAAATCCTTACGCAACGTGGAATCGGAGGTGCCCAGATAAACCGCGGATGAACGGATTGAAAGTCATTCTTTGGGTTTGCGCTGTTGCATTTCTGCTCGGCTTTCCTCTGCTGGTTACGCCGTGGGACACCATCAACGACATGATCGGATGGTTCGGGGTCGCCCCCTTGTCCTCCGACCCCGTGACGATGTACCTGATGAGGATGAGCTGCGGCTTGATGGGCTTCATCGGCGTCTTTTTCGTCGTGCTGGCGAGGAACCCCTTGGGCTACGGCCCGATGCTCGACTTGTCGGGATACGGCTTGGTTGTCGTCGGGCTGCTCGCGCTATCGGTGGGGTTGAGCCTCGGTCTGCCCGCGGTGGTGTTCGCCGGTGACACGGTGTTCGCAATCGTGCTCGGCGCGGCAATCGTTACACTGGCGCATAGACAACGGAAGAGCCGAAGCGCTTAGGCGAATACGTC
>CAZKLI010000191.1:0-1722 GCA_964553575.1 uncultured Chromatiales bacterium | reverse complement strand
CGGATGAACCACGCTTTCAGCGGCGGGCAACGGTCAACGAACGCAAGTCCCGCCGCCTGCGGCGCATCCAGCGGCAATGGTTCGCCGGAGAACCACCGGCGAATCGCGTCGAGAGCGCATTTCATCGCGAGGTTGCGGCCTTTGACGTTGCGCTGATAGCGGCGCAACACGCTCAGGCGCACGCCGTATCCGCTCGAAGCGACGACGTCGAGCAAAGTGCGCACGTCGGCGAGTCCCAGGTTCGCTCCCTGCCCTGCCAGCGGGTGGACGTTGTGCGCGGCGTCGCCGACCAGCGCGACGCCTTCGCTCACGTAATCCTCGGCGAGCGCGCCGTATAAGGGAAAAGCGACGCGCTCGGAAACCGGTCTCATGCCGCCGAGACGGCGTTCGAGCGCCGCCGTCAGGCGCGCGCCGAACGTTTCACCGGACAACGCGGAGAGTTCGTCGGCGAGCGGCTTGGCGCACGACCATACGATCGAACCCGTCTTTCCCTCACCGTCCCCAAGCGGCAAAAAAGCCGTAACCCCCTCGTGCGAAAAACGCTGCAGGCAGACGTTGCCGTGCGCGGCGTCGCATTCGACGGTCGCAACGATTGCGTCTTGGTTGTAGCTGCGGCGTTTGCAGCCGATAGCAGCCCATCGGCGCACCAGTGAACTCGCGCCGTCGGCGCCGACGACGAGCGACGCTTCGAAAACGGCGCCGTCGTCGAGCGTGACGCGCGAGCCGTCCACCCCGGCAGGTTGCAACGACTGCAAGCGTGCGGGGCAGCGGATCTCGACGTCGCCGCGGGCGCGCAGTTGTTCAAACAACGTGCTGCGCAGCAGGCGGTTCTCGACAACCACGCCGAGCCTCGCCCGCGCGACGTCGGTCGCGTGGAACCTCAACCGTCCCCGCCCGCACCAGACTTCCATCGCTTCATAACCGCACAGCCGCCGTGAAGCGACGGCGTCCCACGCACCGAGACGTTTCAGCAGGTCGCACGAGGCTTCGTTCAGCGCAAACACGCGCAGGTCGTAGTCGTCCGCCGAATCGAAAGCCTCCGGCTCGTCGCCGCACAGCACGACCGAACGGCCGAGCTTGGCGAAACCCGCGGCGCAGGCGAGTCCGGTGACGCCGCTGCCGGCGACGACGACGCGTTCAGCCGGCACGCGCCTGATTCCGGGGAACGAGCGGCAGGCCGCTCGCAAGACGCGACGCCGGCGGCAGCAAGCCGAGGCTGCGGCGGACGACCGCGCGACGCAGCGGCGGAAACAAGTCAAACCCCAACAACGCGGCGCCGCGCAACGGCGCCAACGCGCGCCAAGTGAAAGCACGCGCCAGAAAGTCGGTGAAGCAGGCGACTCGCTTGACGTCGGCGCGCCTGCGCGCCTGCCACGCGGCAAGCACCTCGGGCGCGCCCGCGTCGGCGGCGGCGAACGCGCTTTCGGCGAGCGCCGCAACGTCGCGCAACGTCAGGTTGAAGTTCTGCCCGGCGACCGGATGCAAGGTGTGCGCGGCGTTGCCCAGCACCACGACGCGGTCGGCGGCCATTCGCACGGCGGTCGCCAGACGCAGCGGAAACACCGAACGCTTTCCGACGCGCAGAAACCGTCCCAAACGGAAACCGAAGTCCAGTTGCAACGCTTGGATAAAGCGCGCGTCGGGCAGCGCAGCGACGGCTTTCGCTTGTGCTTCGGCGTGCGTCCAGACGACGGCGCAACGTGCACCGTCGAGCGGCAGCAC
>CAZKLI010000190.1:0-2978 GCA_964553575.1 uncultured Chromatiales bacterium | reverse complement strand
GGGCGCTTACATTGACAAGCGGCGTCGGTCTCGTGAAAATGCACGCTCGCGTTTGCCCGTCCCCATCGTCTAGAGGCCTAGGACACCGCCCTTTCACGGCGGCAACGGGGGTTCGACTCCCCCTGGGGACGCCAACTTCGGAGACGGCAACTCTTCGCTGCGTCCTCCCGTTGCCCGCGGGCTTTCAGTTCTTGATCCGGACTCCCCGGTGCAGCATGTAGAGCGCGGCGCCCGTCAGCACCACGATAAATATCAATGTGATGACGACCGACACCTGCGGGTTCAGGTCGGAGACGCCGAGCAAGCCGTGACGAAAACCGTTGACCATGTAGAGAATCGGATTCAACAGTGAAATGTCGCGCCACGGTGAGGGCAGCATATCAACCGAATAGAAGACACCGCCGAGATAGGTCAGCGGCGCGAGGACGAAAGTCGGGATGACCGAGATGTCGTCGAAGCTGCGTGCATAGACGCCGTTCAGAAACCCCGCGAGCGAGAACAAGACCGAGGTCAGCACCAAAGTCACCGCCACCAGCGGGGCGTTGGTCACGGGCAGATCGGTGAAGAAAAGCGACACCACATAGACGACGAGCCCGACGAGCAGTCCGCGTGCGACGCCGCCCGCGATGAAACCCGCGAGAATCACGTAGTTCGGCATCGGCGAGATGAGCATTTCCTCGATGCTGCGGTGAAATTTGGAACTGTAAAAGGAAGACACCACGTTGGCGTAGGAGTTCGTGATGACCGTCATCAGAATCAGCCCCGGGATGATGTAGTCAATGTAGCTGTAACCCGCAACGTTGCGCAGTTGCGAGCCAATCAGTTTGCCGAAGATAACGAAATACAACGCGGTGGTGATCGCCGGGGGCAGAATCGTCTGCACCCAGATGCGCAGAAAGCGCTGGATTTCCTTTCTCAGCAAGGTGTTGAACGCCGTGATTTGCTTAGACCATTCCATCGTTACGACCCCTCGGTTAGTTTGATGAACAATTCCTCGAGGCGGTTGGTCTTGTTGCGCATACTGACCAACTTGATTCCCAAGCGGTCGAGTTCGATGAACACCGCGTTGATGTCGCTTTCCCGCTCGACGGCTATCTCTAGGGTTTTCGGGTCAACCAGCCGAGCCTTGACGCTCTTGAGCGCCGGCGCCTCGCTCAGCGGTTCGCGCAAGTAGAGCATGAAATACTCGCTGTCGAGTTTCTCGAGCAGACGGCGCATCGAGGCGTGCTCGATGATGACCCCTTTGTCTATGATTGCGATGTTGCGGCACAAACGCTCGGCTTCCTCAAGGTAGTGCGTCGTCAGGATGATCGTGGTGCCCTTGGCGTTCAGGTCGGTCAGGAAATCCCACATCATGCGGCGTATTTCGATGTCAACGCCGGCGGTCGGTTCGTCGAGTATCAGCAGGCGAGGGTGGTGCACCAATGCGCGAGCGATCATCAGACGGCGTTTCATCCCGCCCGACAATTCGCGCACCGCCGCACGGCGTTTATCCCATAGCCCGAGTTTGGTCAGGTACCGGTGCGCGCGTTCACACGCAAGCGGACGCTGGATGCCGTAGAACCCGGCTTGGTTGACGACGACGTCAAAAACCGCCTCGAACTGGTTGAAATTCAACTCTTGCGGGACCAGTCCGAGAAACGACTTGACCTCGGAAGGATGTCTGTCCATGTCGAGGCCGAAAATCTCGACGCGCCCGGATGATTTGTTGACCAGTGAGGTGATGACGCCGATGGTCGTTGATTTGCCGGCGCCGTTGGCGCCGAGGAGGGCGAAGAAATCACCGGTCTCGACCTTGAGGCTGATGCCTTTCAAGGCTTCGGCGCCGTTCTTGTAGATCTTGGTGAGGTTGTCTATTTCAAGCGCAAAGCCCATGACACGCGGATTATATAATGCTCTCGTCGTGCACACGCCCATCCCCAAGTCAATTTCCATGCCCGTCTCCAGGCCCGTCTCCAGAAAGTTCTGCGTCGCCCCGATGATGGAGCGCACCGACCGGCATTTTCGCCGCTTGTTGAGGATGATCTCGAAGCGCGCGATGCTCTATACCGAGATGGTCGCCGCCCGGGCGGTGCTTTTCGGCGACCGCCGCCGCCTTGCTTTCGAAGCCTTGCAGCATCCGCTCGGCCTGCAGATCGGAGGCAGCGACCCCGGCGAGATGCGGCGATGCGCCGAGATTGCCGAGGCGCTCGGATACGACGAGGTCAACGTCAACGTCGGCTGCCCGAGCACGCGCGTGCGAAAGGGCGCGTTCGGCGCGTGCTTGATGCTGTCGCCGCAACTCGTCGCCGATTGTGTCGCCGAGATGTCGGCCGGTGTGAAGATTCCGGTCACGGTCAAATGCCGCATCGGCGTCGAACAAGGCGGCCATGCTGTCCGAAACGACGAACGTAACTCGGTGCGCGAGATGCACGACGGTGCGCCGGACGACGAAAAAACGCTGACCGAACTATGCCGCTTCGTCGAAACCGTCGCCGACGCCGGGTGTCGGACGTTCATCATCCATGCGCGCAAGGCGGTTCTGGGCGGCTTGTCGCCGAAGCAGAACCGTGAAATTCCCGCGCTGCGCTATGACTTGGTACGCGCGCTGAAGCGCGAATTTCCGCAAATCGAGATCATATTGAACGGTGGTCTTCAGACCCTGGAGCAAGCCAAATCGGAAGCCGAAAGCATGGACGGCGTGATGCTCGGGCGTGCGATTTACAAGAACCCGATGCTGCTCGCCGAGGTTGACGCGATGTTTTACCGCGAGAAGCAAACCCGGATTTCACGCCGGGAAGTCATCGAGGACTATCTTGATTACCTCCAGCGCGAAAGCGAACGCGGCGTGCCGGTTTCGCTGATGACCCGTCATCTGGTCAACTGGTTCCACGGCCAGCCGGGAGCGCGCCGCTGGCGGCGTTATTTAAGCGACGAGCTGCCGAAGCACGCAGGGCGCGAGAGCCTCTCCAGACTGGCCAGACTGGCACCTGATTTGG
>CAZKLI010000189.1:0-4272 GCA_964553575.1 uncultured Chromatiales bacterium | reverse complement strand
TGGTGGGTCTGGGTGGATTTGAACCACCGACCTCACCCTTATCAGGGGTGCGCTCTAACCAACTGAGCTACAGACCCCCGAGCTCACAGCCCGCAGGGCGGTTGCCTGCGCTCAAGATCAAAGGCGAAACCGAATCCGCCTTCAATACAAAGTCTCTAAAAAACGGCGCCCGCGACGACGGCGCGGCGCGGGCTAACGGAGCATTCTAGCCTATTCCCCGCCCGGGGGTCAAACCTTGCGGCGGCATTTCGGCGACCCGACACGCCGTCGCCTTGTCTCTTGCGCCACGCTCGCGCCCGCACCGGACGTGCGCACAGACCGCTTGAGACCGCCGCACCTCGCCAATTCCCGGCAGAATCTCGGCAGGACGACGAGCCGCCCGACGCAGCAAAGAGCCAGCACGGCACTGACTTAACCCGGCGACTAACCCGGCACGGAGCGCAGGGTCTCCATGAAACGCTCGTGCTCGGCGATTTCTTCGGGAGTCGCACGGATAACCGGCGTGATCAGGCCGCCCTCGATCTCGACCGCGACCTCCTCGACCGCCTCCGAGACCGCCGACGGGTCGATGCCGAAACCGATCTGCCCGCCGGTCACCGCCAGGTAAACCCGTGCGAGCAGTTCCGCGTCCAGCCGTGCGCCGTGCACGTCGCGCGCCGAGTTGTCCACGTTGTAGCGCTCGCACAACGCGTCCAAGCTGTTGCGCAGGCCGGGATGCAGATCGCGCGCAATCTCAAGCATGTCAATAATCTTGCACCCGCTCTCTTTCTTAAACCCTCCGCGCCCCGCCTTTTCCAACTCGGCGTCCAGAAACCCCAAGTCGAACGGCGCGTTGTGGATGATTACCTCGGCGCCGCGCACGAACTTCAAAAAGTCATCGCAGACTTCCGAAAACAGCGGCTTGTCCTCCAACTCTTCGCGCGTGATCCTGTGCACCTGCAACGCACCCGCGTCAATTTCCCTCTCCGGGTTGAAATAGCTGTGGAACGTCTCGCCGAGCTTGCGGTTGACGATCTCGACGCAGCTCAGCTCGATGATACGGTGTCCGCGCTCGGACTCAAGGCCGGTGGTTTCTGTGTCGAGCGCAATCTGTCTCACGTCTGCTCCTCGGTTTGCGCGGCTTGCGAGGCGAGCAGGCGGTCTATGCCGGCGTTGGCGAGTCCGTCGGCGCGTTCGTTGCCGAGGTGACCGCTGTGTCCCCTGACCCAGCGCCAATCAACGTCGAGCGCCGATGCCAGCGCGTCTAGGCGCATCCACAGGTCCTGGTTCTTGACCGGCTTGCGCTTGGCGTTGAGCCATTGGTTGTCTTTCCACTTCGGCAACCAGTGCTCGACGCCGTCCATCAGATAACGCGAATCGGTAATCAGGCGGATCGGGCACTTGCGCTTGACCGCCGCGAGCGCCTCGATTGCGGCGGTGAGCTCCATGCGGTTGTTGGTCGTGTGCTCCTCGGCGCCGGACAGCTCCTTCTCCCTGCCGCGATACACCAACACCGCACCCCAACCGCCGGGCCCGGGGTTGCTCCGGCACGCACCGTCGGTATAAATCTCAATTACCTCGTCACGCGTCATGCGGCTTGAACGCAGTCGGCTGCGCCACTTTGCTTTTCAGAAAACTTCGGATGCGCCACTTCTCCCTCAACGGCGTCGGTCGTGAAACTCGCTTGCAAGTATATAACGCGGTGAGACTGCTCATCCAGAACAAGCCTTTCGTGAGCATGAAGTCGGCGCTTCTTTGCCACCGGCGGTCGCCCGCGACGACGAAAGGCGGCGAGAGAAAGCAGCTTTTCTCGACCGTGAAGCCGAGCACCGACAACCAATCCCGAATCCGCGGCAGCGAATAGAAGCGCCCGCACCACGGCGCACCGTCGAACAGCTTGAAAGGCCGCACCAAGCCCTGCAGACCGAACGGGTTGAACGTCACGATGACGCACCGCCCTTCGGGCGCGAGCACGCGGTCTATTTCGCGCAACAGCCGGTGAGGGTCGTCGGCAAACTCGATTACGTGACAGACGATCACAAGGTCGAGGCTCTCGGTGTCTATCGGCAGGGCGTCGAAATCGGCGATTGCATCGGCGCCCGTCGGCCCGACGCGGAAAGCGCGCGCAAACCCCGCGTTCGCCAGCCAGTCGCCGTGGTCGGTCAGCGTGGACGTCTCCACGGCGCAACGCCCGCAATCGCCGCTCAGCCATTCGCGCATCAACGCGTCGAGCGCCTTGAGCGGGCGGGCGCCGCCCGCGGCGGCGTACCACGCCGACAACTGCCGGATGACGCCGGTCTTGTCAAAGCTGTGCGGGTCGTCGCTCATGGTGAAAAAGTCGTCGTCTCCGAGCGGTAGTTTACAACCCCGCGGCGCAAACGACCGAACCTCCTCAAGGCGAACGTCAGGCGGGTCGGGACGGGTATCCGATCTCCGAAGCGCGGCACCGACGTTGCGCGCACAATGCCACCGCCAGCGTTGCGGATTGCAACCGCCCCGGCGCCGGATAAGAAGACGGCGAAAAGCGACGAACGTAACTTCGGCTCGGACGACGGGGCGGTATGATATTCGCCCGGGCACACGTTGCCGCAAGCCGATGCAGACGCCGACCGCTCCAAAGAAGCCGCGCTTCACCACGCTTCACGGCGTCGAACGCCGCGACGACTACGCATGGTTGCGCGACGAAAACTGGCAGGCGGTGCTGAAAGACCCGGCGTTGCTCGCCCCCGATATCCGCGCGTATCTTGAAGCCGAGAACGCATACACCGACGCGGTGACCGCGCCGACGAAGCAGCTCGAGGAAACCTTGTACCGCGAGATGCGCGCGAGAATCATCGAAGACGACATGTCGGTGCCCGACCGCGACGGCGAATTCGCCTACTACACGCGCTGGAAAGGCGGCACGCAGTATCCGACGTTCTGCCGCTGCCCCGCGCGCAACGCACGTTTCTCCCCCGGCGCGGCGCTCGAAGGAGAGGAAGTGCTGCTCGACGCCAACCTCGAGGCGCGCGGCCACGACTACTTTCACGTCGGCGCGTGCGTGCACAGCCCCGACCACCGCTTCCTCGCCTACTGCATAGACGACAACGGCTCGGAGTTCTACACCTTATATATACGCGACCTCGTCGGCGGACGGCTGCTCGACGAACGCATCGAACGCGTCCAGTCCGATTTCGTATGGACCAACGACGCCCGCAGCCTCGTGTACGCGGTGCAAAACGACAACCACCGCCCCGAATACGTCGCGGTCCACCGCCTGGGAGAAACCACGGACAACGACCGCGTCATCTACCGCGAAAGCGACCCGGGCTTCTTCGTCGGTCTCGGCCAGACCCGCCTCAGGCGCTTCATCACCATAGACGCCCACGACCACGTCACCTCGGAAGTGCACCTGCTCGACGCCGGCGACGGCGCGGGCGAAACGCGCTTGGTCGCCGCGCGCGAGACCGGCGTCGAATACACGGTCGAGGAACGCGCCGGCGACTTGATCATCATGACCAACGCCGACGGCGCCGAGGACTACAAGCTGGTGACCGCCCCCCTGTCGTCGCCGGAGCACAACAAGCGGCGCACGAACTGGCGCGAACTGGTCACGCCGAAAGCAGGCGTCCTGCTCGAAAGCTTTCTGGTCGCGCGCAGGTTCCTGACCCGCGCCGAACGCGAAGACGGCCTGCCGCGCCTGATCGTCGCCGAACTCGACGGGCGCAACCAGATAACCCGCGAGCACACAATCGCACTGCAAGAGGAAGCCTACGAACTCGACGTCGTGGACACCGCCGACGCCGAAAGCGACGACCTGCGCTTCGCCTATACCTCGATGACCACGCCGCCGCGCATCTACGACTACGACATGAACACGCGAAAGCAGCGGCTGCAGAAACAAAAGCACGTCCCGGGACACAACCCCGACGACTTCGTCACCCGCCGCCTGCACGCACCCGCGCCCGACGGAGAAACCGTCCCGCTGAGCCTGATTTACGCGAAAAGCACGCCGCTCGACGGCACCGCGCCCCTGCTGCTGTACGGCTACGGCGCTTACGGCCACTCGACCCCGGCGGCTTTCTCACCCAACCGCCTGTCGCTGGTCAACCGCGGCTTCGTCTATGCCGTCGCACACGTGCGAGGCGGCATGGAAAAAGGTTACGCCTGGTACCGCAACGGCAGACGCAAACACAAGACCAACACCTTCTCGGACTTCATCGCCGCTGCCGAATACCTGATCCGGGAAGGCTTTGCCGCCGCCGGCAACGTCGCCGTCCACGGCGGATCGGCGGGCGGCATGTTGATCGGCGC
>CAZKLI010000188.1:0-8448 GCA_964553575.1 uncultured Chromatiales bacterium | reverse complement strand
GGATGCAGCCGACCGTCGGCGGCGGCAACCTGCTGCTGCTCGGCGCAAGCAAGGAGGCTTTGCGCGCGGCGCAGGCGGCCGTCGAGGCGATGCGCGAAGTCGCCGGCGTGTTCCTGCCTTTCCCGCAGGGGGTCGTCAGGTCGGGCAGCAAGATCGGCTCGGTCAAATACAAGAAGATGATCGCCTCGACCAACGACGCGTACTGTCCGACCTTGCGCGGCGTCGTGCCCGAGACGCACGTTCCCGAGGACGTCGAATCGGTCTATGAAATCGTGGTCAACGGCCTGGACGAGAAAGCGGTCAGGGACGCGATGCGCCGCGGCATCGAGGCCGCCGGTCACAACGGCGCCCGGGTGATCTCGGCGGCCAATTACGGGGGCAATCTCGGCAAATACCAGCTGCACTTGTACGAGATCATGAAAGGATGAGGGTTGCGGAGATTATCCGATGAGGGTTACTTTGAGTTTGCACACCAAGCCCGAGGCGCCGCTCGAAGCCGAGTGCATTGCGCCGCAGCGCTTGGCGGGGTTGTCGGAGCACGGCATCGAGAACCTTGAGGTCATGCACGGCAACCGCAAGGCCAAGGTCGGTGATTTCTTTCACGTCAGCGGCGCCGGCAACGGCGACGTTCATCTGCAGGGCGACCTTTCCCTGGTCAAGCTGATCGGCGCCGGGATGTCCTCAGGCAGCATCATGATTGACGGCAACGCCGGGATGCATCTCGGCTGCGGAATGAGCGGCGGCGAGATCGTCGTTCACGGCGACGCGTCGGACTGGGTGGGGCCGGAGATGCGCGGCGGGCGCATCGTGATCAAAGGCGACGCCGGGCATCTGGTCGGCAGCGCCTACCGGGGGCAGGCCTCGGGCATCAACGGCGGCGAGATCCTGATTCACGGCAGCATCCGGAACGAAGCCGGCGCCGGGATGCGCCGCGGGTTGATCGCGGTCGGCGGCGACGCTCAGGACTTTACCGGCGTCAACATGCTGGCGGGGACAATCATCGTGTTCGGCGAGCTCGGGATACGCACCGGCGCGGGCATGAAGCGCGGCAGCATCGTGGCGTTGAACAACGCCGAGGTTCTGCCGACTTTCGAGTTCGCGTGCGCCTACAACCCGCTGTTTCTGCGTCTGTATTTGTCGCACCTGCGCGATTTCGGATTTCCCGTCGAGGACGCGCACGTTCACGGAAAGTACAAACGCTGGTGCGGAGACGGTGTAGAATTGAACCGCGGAGAGATCTTGCTGTTCGAAAGCTGACTTTCGTCGGCTTTCCGCACGACGATCGCCTCCGCCGCAACTTATAAGGAGAAAACGCATGACAACTCTTGTGACCGATAACTGCAAAGGATGCCGTTTCACCGACTGCGTGAGCGTCTGCCCGGTGGAATGCTTTCATTACGACGATGAAATGCTGTACATCGACCCGGACGTGTGCATAGATTGCAGCGCGTGCATTCCGGAATGTCCGGTGCAGGCGATCTATGAAGAAGACGATTTGCCCGAAGACAAGAAAGAGTGGATCGAAATCAACGCTGAACGCGCGGCGGAGCTGCCGGTCATCAGCGAGAAGACCGATTCGTTGCCCGGCGCCGAGGAACGCAAGACCGAGCTTGGATTCTGAATTTTTCCGGCCGCGCTTCGCGGCCTTGCTTCATTTCACTCATGCCTGATTTGGGAACCGCCGATAAGCCGTTGCGCGTCGCTATCGTCGGCGCCGGCCCGAGCGGCTTTTACGCCGCCGAGGCGCTGATTAAGTCCGACGTTGCGGTGCAAGTGGACCTGATCGAGCGTTTGCCCGCGCCTTTCGGGTTGGTGCGCAACGGCGTGGCGCCCGACCATCCCAAGCTCAAGCAGGCGATCGAGGTGTACCGGAAAATCGCTCAATCGCCGGAATTCAACTACATAGGCAACGTCACGGTCGGGCGCGACGTCACCCCCGACGAACTGAAAAACACGCACCACGCCGTCATCTACACCTGCGGGGCCGAGACCGACCGCTCGCTCGGCATCGAAGGCGAAGACCTGCCGGGCAGCCACACCGCAACCGAGTTTGTCGGGTGGTACAACGGCCATCCCGACTACCGCGACCGCGAATTCGACCTGTCGGGCAAAACCGCCGTCGTCATCGGCCAGGGCAACGTCGCGATCGACGTCGCCCGCGTCCTCGCCAAATCGGTGGACGACCTCAAGCACACCGACATCGCTGAACACGCGCTCGACGCGCTGTCGCAAAGCCGTATCGAGAACATTTACGTCGTCGGACGACGGGGGCCCGCGCAAGCCAAGTTCACGACCAAGGAACTGCGCGAGTTCGCCGACCTGGCCAACTGCCGTGCGTTCATAGACCCGGCTGAACTCGAACTCAACGAAGCGAGCACCGCCGAGATCGCCGACAAGAAAGGCGTGGTCAACAAGAAAAACATGGAGTTGTTCCGCCGTTTTTCGCAGACCGAAGATGAAGGCAAGCCGCGCACCTGCCGGTTCACCTTTCTGAAAAGCCCGGTGCGTCTTGAAGGCGAGCGACGTCTTGAACGTGTGATTTTCGAGGAAAACGCGCTACGCGGCGAGCCTTTTGCGCAGTCGGCCCGCGGCGCCGGAAAGACTTTCTCGTTCGATTGCGACGTGCTGTTTCGCAGCATCGGGTACCGAGGCGTGGCGATTCCCGGCGTACCTTTTCACGAGAAATGGGGAGTCTTTCCCAATCACGAAGGGCGCGTCACCGCCGAGCACGACGGCGACGTCGTGCCCGGAATCTATACCGCCGGCTGGATCAAGCGCGGCCCGAGCGGCATCATCGGCACCAACCGGGCTTGCGCGGTCGAGACAGTCAAATCACTGCTCGCCGACGTTGCAGCTCTTGACGGCAATCAGGGCGGCGATCAGGGCGGGGCGGAGGACTTGTACAAGATTCTCGACGAACGCGGCGTCAAACACATCGGCTATTCTCAATGGGAGAAGATTGACTCCGCCGAGGTCGAACGTGGCAAGGACAAGGGCAAGCCGCGCGAGAAATACACCCGCGTCGCCGAGATGCTTGAAATCGCGGGCGTCTGATCCCGCGATTTCCT
This sequence comes from uncultured Chromatiales bacterium, assembly GCA_964553575.1. Classification (GTDB taxonomy): domain Bacteria; phylum Pseudomonadota; class Gammaproteobacteria; order Poriferisulfidales; family Oxydemutatoraceae; genus CAYFZO01. The sequence goes on along the minus strand of CAZKLI010000188.1, from coordinate 5,380 downwards.
GCGATTCATCGCTTACCGGTTGACTGCTGACGTTCGCGTCTGCGGGCGGGCTAGGCTGCGGAAGTTGAGGCGCAAAGCTGGAATCTCCTAATTCCAGCACAAGAGGTGTTTGCCGTGAGAAAACCCATCTACCACGCTTTCAGGGCGGCCAACGTCGAAGAAGCTTTGGCGGCGGAAGCAGCTGCCAGTATCCCCGACGACGTTGTGAGCCGGGAAGAATTTCTTGAAGCGGTGAACCGCTTCGAGACAAGGCTTGACGAGGTCAAAGACGCCGTCGCCGAGAACAAGATAGCGATTGCTAAAGCCGCAGCTAAGAACGAGGCGGCGATTGCCACAGCCAACGCCGCTCTCAAAGTTGAGATAATCCGCTGGGTTTTAGGCTTCAACACCGGCCTTGCCGCCGCCATCCTCGGCATACTGAAACTGCTGTAAGTCATCAGGCGGCGACGCCTGTAAAAGCTTTATTGCACCGCGACGTTTTTGACGGTCGCGGCGGTTGGGAGCTCACTGGGTATCAATCGGCACGAAAGTCGGTTGTTCGGTGCTTCGGTCTGTTTCTTCGCCGGCGGCTACGTGCCCGAGTTCCTCGCCGATACGCACTCGGCGGCCGGGAGTGTGTATGGGGTTCCATGACAGTCGAGGATTGTCGGCGAGCAGGATGACGCACGAACCCATGTTGAAGCGTCCTAGTTCTTCACCGCGTTTGAGGTGCACGTTCGAGGCAGGGGTCTCGGATGAATAATCGGTGCGGGAAACACTCAAGGTTTTCGGCGTCACCTGTCCGCTCCAGACCGTCTCGATCGAACCGACGTTGAGCGCGCCGACCATCACGACGGCGACGCGTCCGACGTCGCCGTCGAAAATCATCGCAACGCGCTCGTTGCGGGCGTACAGTTTCGGAATGACTTTGGCTGCGTAAGCGGCGACGCTGAACAGGCGGCCGGGAACGTGGGTCGCCGTTTCCAATTTCAAGTCGGCGGGTGCGTGCACGCGATGGTAGTCGGCGGGTGCGATGTAGATAGTGCAGAACTTTCCGGATGAGAATGCACGCGCGTCTTCTTTCGCCCGGGGGTGGGCGCCGCCGAGCAGTTCATCAACGCGGTAGTAACGGCCTTTGGCTTGCAACAGCCGGCCTTCCTCAACGTCGCCGATTTGGCTTATCGTGCCGTCGCAAGGCGAAATCAGCGTGCCCGGCTCATCGCGTATTTCGCGGGCGCCAGGGCGCAGTGCGCGCGTGAAGAAATGGTTGAAGCTCGTATAGTCTTCGGCGCGGGCCGCTTCGGCTTCCTGCATGTTGACCTTGAAGAAGCGTATATAGGCGCGCACCAGAGGGTTTTTGAGCGGCGTCTCAAGGCGCGCCAGATAATAGGTCAGGCGCGACAGCCAGTGGTGGGGGAAAAGATGAAACGCATAACCCTTGAGGCGTTCCCAAAACGTGGCTTCGGCGTTCGTTGTCATGGCGGCGAGTATTTTACCGGGTATTCAATGCCGTTGCGCGTGCGTCATCGGTTGTTTCTTCATCGTCGGCTGAAGCTTGGACGGCAACGGAGCCGGCGGCGGCGTGACGGGTCGGAAACCTTCGATGCGAAAAGCCGCTAAAATAAAGCGATTATGCCCGGCAATTCCATAGGCAAGCTGTTCACGCTGACGAGTTTCGGCGAAAGCCACGGCCCGGCCATCGGCGGCGTGGTGGACGGCTGTCCGCCGGGTCTCGCCTTGTCGGAAGCAGACGTTCAGCTTGAACTCGACCGCCGCCGTCCGGGGAAAACGCGCCATACGACCCAGCGCAACGAGCCTGACCGCGTCAAATTGCTGTCAGGGATTTTTGAAGGGAAGACGACCGGGACGCCGATTGCGTTGCTGATAGAGAACGTTGACCAGAAACCGAAGGATTATTCGGCAATCAAGGAAAAATTCCGCCCCGGCCACGCCGACTACACCTACCATAAGAAGTACGGCATCCGCGACTACCGCGGCGGCGGGCGTGCGTCGGCGCGTGAAACCGCGGTGCGCGTCGCCGCCGGCGCAATCGCCAAGAAATATCTTAAGGAACGTCTCGGCGTGACCGTTCGCGGGTATCTCTCCAAGCTCGGCCCGATTCGTTGCGACGATCGCGTGGATTGGAACGAGATCGAAAACAATCCTTTTTTCTGTCCGAATCCCGCCGTCGTGCCCGAGCTCGAAGCGTTCATGGATGCGTTGCGCAAGGAAGGCGACTCGGTCGGCGCGGTGGTCCACGTGAGCGCGCAAGGCGTCGCCGCTGGGCTAGGCGAACCCGTTTATGACCGTCTCGACGCCGACGTTGCGCACGCGATGATGAGCATCAACGCGGTCAAGGGCGTCGGCGTCGGCGCGGGGTTTGCGTGCGCCGAACAAAAAGGCAGCGAGCACCGCGACGAGATCACGAAAGGAGGCTTTCAGAGCAACAACGCGGGCGGCATCCTCGGCGGCATCTCAAGCGGGCAGGACGTCGAGGTGGACGTTGCGTTCAAGCCGACGTCAAGCATCCGCGTCCCGGGCAGGACGGTCGACGAGCAAGGCGACGAAGTTGAGATTGTCACCACCGGGCGCCACGATCCCTGCGTCGCCCTTCGCGCGGTGCCGATTGTCGAGGCGATGCTGGCGTTGGTGCTGATGGATCACGTTTTGCGCCACCGCGCGCAAAATGCCGACGTTGCGGGCGGAGAGTAACTCACGCCGCCCGCGACGGGCTACCGACCGATGTCGCCGCGTTACCGCAAGCTCGCCGCGCTTTACTTTTTCTATTTCGCGGGAATCGGCATCTATCTGCCGTATTGGTCGCCGTATCTGCGCAGCCTCGGTTTCAGCGCCGCGCAAATAGGCGAATTGCTCGCGATTTTTCTGGCGACCAAGCTGTTCGCCCCGTATATCTGGGGGTGGATCGCCGACCGAACCACGCAGCGTTTGCGGATGCTGCGTATCGCCGCGGGGCTGTCGGTGGTCTTTTTCGCCTTGATCCTGCTGCGCGACGGCTACGTATGGCTCGCCGTGATGCTTTTTCTCAGCAGCTTTTTCTTCAACGCGTTCCTGCCGCAGCTCGAAAGCGTCACGATGGACAGCCTGGGGTACATGTCACGCCACTACAGCAGAATCAGGCTGTGGGGCTCGATAGGGTTCATCGTTTGCGCGGTGGGGTTTGCGCCTCTAATCGACCGGCTCGGTATAGGACTCACTCCGTACCTGCTTTTCGGGGTGATGGTTGCGATGTGGCTGGTTGCGTTGCGCAGCGTGGACCGGCGCGTCGCACCGTCGAGCCCGGCGTCCGTGTTGCCGCAGCTGACGCGCGTCGAGGTGCTGTGCCTGCTGGCGCTTTGTTTCGTGATACAGCTGACGCACACGCCGTATTACGCTTTTTTCAGCATTTACATGAGCGACGCGGGTTACGGAAGAACGTTCATCGGGCAGTTGTGGGCTTTGGGCGTGATTTCCGAGGTCGGCGTCTTCCTCGTGGTTCCGGCTCTTCTGATGAGGTGGGGCGCGCCGGCCCTGCTCAGCTTCAGCATGTTGATTACCGCGTTGCGCTGGTTTCTGCTCGCGCAATTTCCTCATCAGCTGCCGGTCGTCCTGTTTGCACAAACCTTGCACGCGGTGACGTTCGGCGTATATCACGCCGCGGCGATCCAGCTGATCAACCGTTGGTTTCCCGGGGTTCTGCGCGGCCGGGGGCAGGCGTTGTACTTGGCCGTCAGCTTCGGTCTCGGCGGTGCGCTGGGCAGCCTGTCGGTCGGGCATTTATGGGACGCGTTCGGCGGCGCCACGGTGTTCTTGCTGGCGAGCGCGCTGGCGGCGGGCGGAGCCTTGCTGACCGTGCCGCTTTACCGCCGAGGACTTCGGGCGCGAACCGCGTAAACGATGAAGTCGAGGCGCTGAGCGTCAGTGCAGGAAAAAAGTTGAAAGCGCACCAAGCGCACAGGCAGAATCAAGACTGGAACGTGAAGAATTTGGTTGTTGGCTCTTTGCTGAAGACTTTTGGCTTCAGTTCGCGCAGCTTGTTGATTTGATCCTCGCGCGTGTAATATCCCATCTTTCGCGTTTCCCGAGATGATTTGCCGGGAACGACCGGGCTTTCATCCAGCACGTTGCAGACCTCAGTCAGGACATCCCACCACAGATGATTCACCATGCGGCGGACGAAAAGGAGATGCAGCCTGGTGCTCTCGATTTCCTCGGGTGTGGCGGACCAATCCATCGCCAAATCTAGGCGCCCGCTCAGATCTTCCATCCAGAATGAGTTCACGGGCGGAAATGACGGCGGCGTTCAAGCCGACGCGCTGAGATGCTGCTCGGCGTCGAGCGCCGCCATGCAGCCGGCTCCCGCCGAGGTTACCGCTTGGCGATAGACGTGATCCATCACGTCGCCGGCGGCGAACACTCCCGCGACGCTGGTCGCCGTTGCATAGCCGTCGGGGCCGCCGCGGGTGCGGATGTAACCGACGTTCATCTCAAGCTGGCCTTCGAATATACCGGTGTTGGGCGTATGCCCGATCGCGATGAACACGCCCGACAGCGCGACTTCGTGCTCGTCGCCGCTTTTCTTGTTGCGCACGCGCATACCGGTGACGCCGTGGTCGTCGCCAAGAACCTCGGCGAGCTCACTGTCCCACAGCAGCGCTATCTTGCCTTCTTCGGCGCGTTTGAAAAGTTTGTCCTGGAGAATCTTGTCGGCGCGCAAGGCGTCGCGGCGGTGCACCAAACTGACTTTGTTCGCGATGTTGGCCAGATAAAGCGCTTCCTCGACCGCGGTGTTGCCGCCTCCGATGACCGCGACTTCCTTGTCCTTGTGAAAAAAGCCGTCGCAAGTCGCACAGGCCGACACGCCTTTGCCCTTGTATTTTTCCTCGGATTCGAGCCCTAGGTATTTCGCCGAGGCGCCGGTTGCGATAATCAACGCGTCGCAGCTGTACTCGCCGAAGTCGCCGTGCAAGGTGAAAGGGGCGGCGCTGAGGTTGGTGCGTTGAATCTGGTCGTTGACAATCTCGACCTGATAGCGTTCGACGTGCTTGAGCATGCGCTCCATCAGGTCCGGCCCCTGCAGCCCTTCGACGTCGCCCGGCCAGTTGTCAACGTCGGTGGTGGTCATCAGCTGTCCGCCTTGCTCAAGACCGCTGATCAGCAGCGGTTCCAGGTTGGCGCGCGCGGCGTAGATTCCGGCGGTGTAACCGGCGGGGCCGGAGCCCAGGATGATGAGTTTTGCGTGACGAGGTTCGGCCATCGGATTTTTCGCTCAAAGCAAGCCCCGGACAACGCACTGGAAAGTGAGACCGGAAAACAGGGATTCTACCCGACCCGGCGCGTTTTTTTATACCCCTTACTTGCTAAAATAAGCGGATGCGCCTTATCACACAACTCACCGCCGAAG
>CAZKLI010000187.1:0-4791 GCA_964553575.1 uncultured Chromatiales bacterium | reverse complement strand
CGTCTTCCATCGCTTTGGTCTGGTCAGGGGTTTCTTCGTAGGGGAAAGCTTTGGAGAAGTCGAAATATTCTTCATCGTTAATCGTGTACGCGACGCCTTTCGACGCCTTGCGCCGCGCCTGCACGTCGAGCAGCTCGGCCGCCACGTCAAACGCTTTTTGCGCGGCTTTCTTTTTCGCTTTGCGCCAGCGGTCGTCTCCCAGCTCGTGCAGCGGCGCGGTTTCGGCGTCGCCGCCGGTGTAACGGGTGACCAGGTGCAAGGACGAGACCGGCACGTAGAGCTTGCCGCCACCGGCGTATTCGATCACCAGGAACTCGAACGGCCCGCCGCCGACGTCGAGACATTCGAGGCCGCGATAGCGGCCGACGCCGTGCTCCTCGTGGACAATCGGGCAACCTGCGGGGAGGTCGTTGAGGTTGCGGATAATCGCGTCGGCGTCGGGCGTGCGTCTTGAAACGCGTCTGGCCGGGTTGCCTTGCCGCCCGAGAATCTGCCCGTCGGAGACCAGCGCGAGCCGTCCGCACTCAAACTCGGCGCCGGTTTGAACGTCGCCGACGCAGATGCACAGCGGTTCTCGGCTCTCGCAAAACGCCCGCCAGCCTTCGAGAGGATGAACGTGAACGCCGGCTTTGTGCAGGGTCTGCGTCAGTTGTTCGCGGTAGCCGAGCGACTTCGCCGCAATCAGGACGCGGCCTTCGAAATTTTCAAGAAACCGCTTGAAATTGGCCAGCGGCTGCTTGGCGTGTTCCTGGACGGCCAGCGCCGGCAGCAGGCGGGTGGCGCCGTCGTGCGCTTTGCCTTTTGCGTTCTTGAATGAGCAGACCTCGACGGTTGCGAAGTCCTTGACGCACCGGCGCAAGGCGCGTGCGGACAAGAACAGGCGCTCGGGCGGCAGCGGCGGACGGTCGCGGTCGAGCCGCGCTTGCTCGTAGCGTTGCGTGATGAGCCGCCAATGCTCTTCGATTTTCTCAAACACGCCTTCAGGCAGGAAAACGACCGTGTTGTCAGGCAGATAGTCGAACAAGGTGGACATCTTGTCGAAAAACAACGGCAAATAGTACTCGATGCCGCCGGGAATGACGCCGTCGCCGACGTCACGGTAAAGGCGGGTGTCGGTGTTCTCGATTTCGGCGCGGAAACGGCGGCGGAACCCGTTGAGCGAGTTTTCGCTGAAGTCGAATTCACGCGCGGGCTGGACCAATACAGAATCCACTCGACCGACCGAGGCTTGGTCTTCCGGGGAGAACAGCCGCAGGCTTTCGACGTAATCGTCGAACAGCTCAACGCGCACCGGCAAGTCGTTCCCCGGCGGGTAAAAATCAATGATCGAGCCGCGTACCGCGTATTCACCGTGGACGGTGACCTGAGATACCGGCGCGTAGCAGTTGTCCGCGAGCTTGCGGCGGAAATCGCCGAGGTCCAGCTTGTCACCCGTTTTCAGCGAGAATACGGCGGTGCATAAGAACTCGACCGGTACGACGTATTGCAGCAAGGTGTCCGCGGCGACGACGTGAACGCCGTTGCGCGCCTCCGGCAGGCGATGCAGGGTGCTGATGCGCTTTGCTGTAATTGCTTCGCGGGGGGAAAACGAGTCGTAGGGCAGTGTTTCCCAATCGGGGAGCAGGAATACCTTGTCCGGGTTTTCGGAAAAGAAGCGCAGTTCGGTCTTCAGCCTGCGCGCCTCGGTCATGTCGGGGGCGACGAGCAACGCCGGGACGTCGCCGGCGGTGACCGAACGTACGATTGCCTCGGCCTGTGCGCAGGCGTAGAGGCGTCCCCAGCGGACGTGCTTGCCGGCGCCGGAAGGCAGGGGCAAGCCGTTTACGGGCTTTGCGGCCACGATTGCGTGGCTATGGTAATCATTTTTGAGAAAAAATGTGATTTCACGGGAGTTGATAAGATATTTTTTCGGGGGATTTGAAGGTGAATATGCTGATGCAACGTTGCATGAGGCGGAACCAGGCGGCGCGCTTTCTTTCACGCGCGTCCAGCTCGCCCCACTGTCGCTCAAACGTCTGTTTAGCGTAATCATAAACCTCGTAATCGGCCCAGTTGAGTTCCTTAAAGCGGGCGATTACTTCGGCGCTCAGGGAAGAAAGGAGCACTTCAGGACGCCTGGTTACATTGTGAGTCAAGTAGGGGGAGAGGGGAAGTCTCAGTTTACGGGAAAGAAGAAAGATTGAATCGGCGCTTCTTTCGGTCAAACCGAGGAACATGAATTGTTCCCGCAGTCTTGTTTTGACTTGTTCGACCAGGGCCGGGGTCATCGGTTGCGGATCAAAAAATGAGGAAAGGTCGGAGAAACAACGCGTCGCGGGGTTATCGATCAGCAAATCCTTGATGTCATCGTGCTGAGTCAGGAATTTCTCCGTTGTGATTTTCTTTTCGATGAACCTGCCGTGCCAGCGGTGCTGTTTCCATCGCAGAACGTGATTATAGTTTGAAACCGCTTTTGCTAAAGGATCGCGAAAGAAAGTGAAATACACGCATGGACGCGGCGTTGCACGGTGAACGAGACCTATCGGGAAATGTCCGCTGATAAAGTCCCACCGCTTTCTTTTATCTGCGGGTCTGTCGAGAAATCCTTTCCTCAGCCTGTTCGGGGAGTTGAGGCGCTTGGTCCGGCGGAAGTGCCTGCGCAAATAATAATGGACCGTGGTGCCGCCGGTTTTCGGGATATGGATAAAGACGACGACGGGATGAGCCTCGGGTTCGAAAGAGAGGGCGACGTTGGATTCCATCACGTTACACTTTTACGTGCCCCGCCCGCGTTTGAGCAGCCGGCAATCTGTTTCCGCCGGCACGCGGGGCGAGGTTCAGGCGAACATGTCTTGCGTGATGTTTTCGAACCAGCTGTAGGCGTATTCGGCTTCGCGTTGTTTCATCGCCGGGGAAGCGTCGGCCGGCGACAATCCGCCCGCAACTCTCTTGATCGAGCTTTTGTCCTCGGCGAGACGGTAGACCGCCGCGACCGAGATGCCGTATCCGGGGGCCGCGATGCTGTAGCAGGTGTTCACGTAAGACGGCGTCCCGACGGGTTCGCCCTTGAGCAGCGAGACCACCGCCGCGGCGCACACTTTTGCTTGAGAATTCGCGGCGTAACCCGATTTCGGCATGGCGTTCGCGATGCTTGCGTCGCCGATGACGTGCACGCCGGGACGCAACTTGGACTCGAAAGTGTCGAGATGGACCGGGCACCAGCCGCTGTCGTCGGTCGTGCCGGCGGCGTGCGCAATATGCCCTGCTTTTTGCGGCGGGATGACGTTGATGACGTCGCCTTTGAGGTCTTCGAGCTCGGTCGAGACGAGTTTTTCCTTGGTTGAGACGCCGACTACGCCGCTGCCGGTGTCGGACCTCGGGCGCCATTCGATCATGCCGTCGTAGAGCTCTTTCCACGCTTGGGTGAACAGTCCTTGCTTCGAGAATTTGTCCTTTCCGTCAACCACCATGATTTTCGACTTGGGCTTGTGGTTTTTCAGGTAATGGGCGATCTGGCAGGTTCTCTCGTAAGGCCCGGGCGGACAGCGGAAAGGATTACCCGGGGGGGCGATGATGACGACCCCGCCGTCGTCCATGGCTTTGAGCTGGTTGAACAGCAATGAGGTTTGGGCGCCGGCTTTGTAAGCGTGCGGCATCACCTCCGCGGCTTTCTCGTCGTACCCCTCGATCGCGTCCCAGCGGAAATCGATGCCGGGAGACAGCACCAAGCGGTCGTATTGAAGCTTGCCGCCGCCCGCGGTCGAGACGGTTTTCTTCGAGGTGTCCACCCCGACCGCCTTGTCGTGCACGACGTTGACGCCGTGGGCGGACAAGCCCTTGTAGTCGAATTTCAGCGTCTCCACGTCGCGTTCGCCGCCGAGCACCTCGTTGCTCATGAAGCAGGTGTAGTAGTGCTTGTTCGTCTCGACCAGCGTTACGTCAATCGAGGGGTCGCCCATCTTGACGTACTTGGCGGCGACGGCGCCGCCGGCGCCGCCGCCGACCACGACCACCTTTTTCGTCGCACCGGCCGCGACGTAAGGAAAAGAAAAGCCGGCCGCAGTCGTTGCGCCCGCGGCCTTGATGAAGTTGCGTCTGTTCAATTTGATCATTCCTGCTTCCTCCTTTTATTTGGCGCTGCCGTAGTAGTGAATCAACTGCTCAAGACTTTCTTCGCCGTACTCCTTGCGCAGTTCCTTCATCTTGGTTCTCATTTTTTTGGGCATCGCCCTTTTGTCGTCGTTGTAGTCCTGGAGGGTGTAGCGCAGGTAGGGCATCCATTGTCCGGCAAGTATGCCGACGTCGTCTTTCGGCGAGCGTCCGCCGTCCTCGTGACATTTCTCGCATTTCGCCTTGTGCAATTTCCGGCCGGTCTCGGCCATCGCCGGGTCGGCTTTCTGGCTGACGGCTTGGGGAGTTTGGGCCGCAAAGTAATCGGCCATCGCTTCGATTTCCTCGGTGGTGTAGCCGCCGGCGAGCCGTGACATGATGGTGCTGTAGCGGGGGAACGCCGCGACGTCTTCAAAATCTTCCCCGCGTTCGTCGATTGCGTTTTCCAACGCGTCGTCGTCGCCGTGGAACTTGTACGCGAGCATCGCGCCAATCAGGTAATTGCGGGTGAGACCCGCGAGCGAGGGGATTGCAGGCCCCGCGCTGACGCCGTTCATGCCGTGGCACGCGACGCAAGTGTTCACCAGCATATCGGGTGTCGCCATTTTCTTCGCCTCTGCTGAGGCGACGTTCACGAACGATGCACCGGTGATTATCAACGCGGCGGGCAGTACTGATTTTCTGAGCATCGGTCCTCCTGGG
>CAZKLI010000186.1:0-5572 GCA_964553575.1 uncultured Chromatiales bacterium | reverse complement strand
GGACGAGCCCGACGGGCTGATCCGCTACCGCCAGGCGGACCGATGACGAAGCCCGGCGCCGTCGGCATCTACGAGGTCGTCGTCGAGGATCGCCATACCGCGCATGCGCTGGGCAATGAGGGGGTGCGCGTCGTCGCGACGCCTATGCTCGCGCATTTCTGCGCGCTCGCCGCGCGGCGCGCCGTCGCGCCCGCCCTTTCGGAAGGGGAGGTGGCGGTGCCGCTCCGCTCGACGCTCGTCCACCTGAAGGCGGCGGCTCCCGGTTGCCGCATCGAGGCGGCCGCGCGGGTAACGGAGGTCGACGGAAGGGAAATCGGCCTCGCGGTGGAAGCGCGCGGCGGCGGCGAAACGCTGATGTCCGGCACCGTCGTGTGGACCGCGCGGGACCGCGCCGCCCTCCTCGCCGCGGCGGGAACGTAGCCGCATGGGCCGCTATTCGGTCGGCATGACCGGACGCTACGAGGCGGCGGTCGAGCCGCGCCATGCCGGGCCGGAGAACGGCTACCCCGACCTCCCGTTCCTGTCCGACCCGTGGCTCACGCTGTTCTGCGAGATCGCCTGCGACGAGGCGATGAAGCCGGGCTACGGGCCGGGCGAGGCGAGCGTGGGGGTCCATCTCGACCTCGAACGCGTCGCCCCGGTTCCGGTCGGGCGGACGGTGAGCGTCGAAGCCCGCATCGCCGCGATAGACGGCCGCCGCTGCCGCTTCGAGGTGACGGGGGAGGATGCCGGCCGCGTCTTCGTGCGCGGCACCCACGACCGGGTCGCCGTCGACCTCGAACGCTTCCTCGCGCGGCTGCCCGGTTCCTGACGTTTCACGTGAAACAAAGGTCAGGCTTGCTGCCCTATCCGGCGCGGTTTCCTGAACCTCCGTGTGAAGAAAGGGGGTCTAAACCGCAAAAAATGTTTCACGTGAAACATAGTCCCGAAACGGGACTAATTTCGTGTCCCCGGGGGACGCGATACCCGCCGTGGGCGTTGCGCGGGGGCGCGCGCCAGGGTAGACACGATATCTGAATTTCTACCCTTGGAAACCGCGATGGGCCTCAACATCAAGAACGAGGAAACCTGTCGGCTCGCCGCCGAGCTCGCGGAACTTACCGGCGAAACCAAGACCGGCGCGATCACCGTGGCGTTGCGCGAGCGGCTGGAGCGGGAGAAGCGTGCCCGTGACAAGGAGGCGTTGGTTGAGGATTTGATGGCGATCGGAAAGGGGACTATATATTTAACTTGACACGCCCCGGAAATGAACCAAGGTCGATTTTCAATTGACAGCCATATAGAGGGCGTTTAAACAGACTTTGTGGTGGCCAGCCCTTCACCCCTTACGAGAGGGTTCTTCGGGCCGGCCAACCGACGATCTGCTTCTGCAGACCGACACCGCCCTGTCAGAGGCAGGGCGGTGTCATCGTTTATGCATACCGAATCCTATTTGGTCAAGAGATGATTCTCCGATAGAGAGTCGCGGAGAGATGAATTGGCCCCATGGCCATAGGGAGCCGCGACGCTCCACGCAGAGACGACGCGCTCTCTCGACGTCTGGCAAGGTCTCAAGCCTATTCTCCTGTGGGAATTCGGGCTTGATTCTTCCTATTGCACCCAGATCGCCTGCTATAATGCGAGGGCTGGTCTGGGCGTAGCTCAAAAGGTAGAGCAATGGCCTGAGAGTCCATAGGTTGCCGGTTCGAATCCGGCCGCCCAGACCAGCCTGTGCATAGTCGGGTGTACCTGCTTAGTTTGTCAAGCAGCTTTGCATCCGTCAGGCTCTATCAGTACCTTGTTCGCTGTGGAAGGAAGAGATGGCGATGACTGCCAAGAAAGATGAAGCTGTAGCACGGCTGGCTCAGGCTTTGAATGAGGTGGTGGGCGATCCCGTTGCGGAATTGCGAGCCGACCTTAAAGGAATGGAAGAGCGACTTGCCGAGCGTATCGACAAGCGGTTCAATTATCTGAACAAAAGAATCGAAACGACAAACAAACGTCTCGATTCCACGAACAAGGCGCTTGTTGCAACAAATAAGCGAATTGATGGTCTTGAACAAATTGTCGGTAAAGATGTTGAGCACATGGGAAAAATCATAGAAATGATTGGCAATTTACTAGAATTCTCGCGCAACACTCAAGAGAGATTGACCAAGTTAGAAGCACACTTGCGCAAGTAAATGCTGACTACACAGAAATGAAATAGCCCCGCCTTTCGGCGGGGCCTGTTGTAGAGCATCTCGGCATCCCTGACGTGGCCACGTCGTAGCGGGCGCCCATCTCCTCTTTCAACACCATCATTATCGCATATGTTCAATCAATTGTAAAGCACGGAAGAACTCGTTTGACGTTTTCTTTGTCGAGTTGCGCGCATGTTCTCGTAATTCTTCAACGCACGCCGTGTACTTGTCGTTGATTACAAGCTCAACTCCAACAAGCTCTTGCAGACGTCTTGTGAGGCCTGGGCGTACAACAGGTGACCAGAACATGAATTGGATATCGAAACGATCAAGACGTTCTCTTGCATATTCGCGCTGACGATCATGCTTATTCGCTAGTCGTTGAATTGTTTCTTGTGCGCTATTGCCTATTCCAAGGCCGGTGATATGCGTCGTCACTTCGCACAGGTACGCCGTCATTGTGTCGAAGCTAAGGCCAAGAACATCTAACTCCCCGTATGACCAGAATGGGGAGGATAGATTGTACATGACGCCATCGCATTTCTTTCCGTGTTCGAGATAGGCGCCAACTAAGTATTCTCCTATATCCGGCATGACGTTGCTCCTCCCGCCCGGGTGTCGGGCCGTTGCAACGTCACCCAGAATGAGCGAAGTCCCGCCTATTCGCCCAAGGCGCGGGAGCGACCCGTGCCGGGTGCGGGCTTATTCAGCGAGCGACCCGACATAGCGGGTCTGGGTAACGTTGCAGGGAGGAGTGTCGACCGAGAGGGACGACGTGTAAAGGACTATTTGCCCTTAGATCCTTTCTCAGGCGCGGGCGGCTTCTTCTTGGGTTTGAGCAAGGCGCGGGCGAGCTTCTCGGGCGTCGCGCCTTTTAGCTCTTTCTCGAGGTTTGCGGGCTTGGTCATCGGAGATTCGGCTTTCCGGTTGACTTGGATGATCCTAGCCGGTATCCGGGGAAGTAGCAACGAAAGCCGTGTCGCCCGAGCTCGGCCCCATCAACGCAATAACGCGAACTAGGTGGGGCCGAAGGGCTGGTGCCCGGGATCGCCTAAGAAACAGGTCCTATGGGGTTCGATTCCCCCCGGCTCCACCAATCGCATACTATGCAATCAGATCCCGGTACATCAACCGGCGACCAACGAGGCCAATCACGACACCTTGCATTTGGTGGATTGTGTCCTGATTGCGGATCGAGTGTTTGCCCGCGAACTCATTGACGTAACGCTGCAGGTGCTTCGGGCTGATATAGTGGAACGTGCCCTTGTGCGCGCGTTTCAGCATCGACCAGAACGATTCCATACCGTTGATATGGACGAGGCCTCGGGCGTACTCCTCGATCGAGTGGTTGACCATGTCGTGGTTGGGCAAGCCCCTGTAAGCCGCGCTTTCGTCCGAGTACACGATGGTATCCTCGTTCATGTGTGCACGCACGAACGATTGTAGCGTCGGCTTGCTCGTGTCTTCGACGACCTTCGCCTGGACGATATTCGTCGCGCGATCCTTCACACCGACAACCGCCGTCTTGCCCTTCGCTCCACGTCCCGACTGCTTGGCTCGCAGCGCCCGCGACATGTTCTTTCGCTTGCCGCCGAAGTAGCTTTCGTCGACTTCAATCGGGCCGTCGAACGTATCGTTATCGTCGCCCCACGCCTCGCGGATGCGATGGATCATGTACCACGCTGTCTTCTGTGTGACTTTCAGATCGCGGTGTAGCTTGAGGGACGAGACCGACTTGAGGTTCGTCAGGACGAGGTAGATCGCGAAGGCCCATTTGCGCAGCGGCAAGCGGGACGATTGGAGCGCCGTGCCCGTCCGCACGGAGAAGTAGGATCGGCAATCGGTGCACCAGTAAGGCATCGGTTTGCGCGACGGGGTCTCTCGCGTCTTCGTCGATCCGCATTGGCCGCAGTGTCGCTCGTTCGGCCATACCTGAGCCTCGAACCACGCGACGGCTGAATCCTCATTCGGGAACATTTCGGTGAGTTCCATCAGCGAGATGCCTTCGCGATGGGATTTTCCGGGAGCTTTCTGTTTCGACATGTCAGGTCCTCACAATTCGGTTGAAATGGGTGTGAGGCGGCCCCCAAATGCAGTTGAGGGCCACGGGACGGCATTGCACCGACCTCGTTGCTGACGCAAAGCGCCCTCGTTGTTCCGTTGATGACCCGGGCGGGGCTGCATCCCATACGCCCGGGTCATTCCTTCTATCCGAATCTGGCGCGAGGATCAACATGTGCGTAATATGGTATTCACTCTTCCTTTTGTCAAGTTAAATATATAGTCCCCATCGGAAAGCGCTGCGCTTCGCACCTGAAGCCGGGCCCGTCGGCCGTTGAGCACGGCGATTTCCTATACGACGAGCGCGGGCTGCCCAAGTGATCGTCGACAGCTCGGCGGTCGCAGTTGTTGAGGCGAGGATTGCTATCGACGCGGTTGCGAGGTGGGGTAGACTTGAGGTCACACGTTCTACCCTTGGGGCCGATCATGAGTCTAAACATCAAGAATGAAGAAACCTGCGCCCTTGCCCGGGAGCTGGCTGAGTTGACTGGCGAAACCAAGACCGGCGCGATCACGGTCGCGTTGCGCGAACGGCTGGATCGCGAGAAGCGCGAACGGAACGCAGAAGCGGAAGTCGAGGAAATGCTCGCCTTCGGGAAGCGCTTCGCCGCGCGCTTGGGGCCAGGGCCTTCCTCCGTCGAAATCGGCGAGTATCTCTACGACGAGCGTGGGCTACCCAAGTGATTGTCGACAGTTCGGCGATCATCGCGATCCTGCTCCATGAACCCGATGCGCGGCGCTACGCCGCCGCCCTCCAGGCGGCGTCACGCCGCCGATTGTCGGTCGCCAACGCGCTCGAAGCGTCCATCGTCGCCGAGAGCCGGGGCGGCGCGGCGGCCGGAGACGATCTCGACCGGTTTGTCCAGCGCTTCGCATTTGAGTTGGCGCCCGTCACCGCCGAACAGCTCGCCGCCGCCCGGCGGGCGTGGCGGCGGTTCGGCAGGGGCAACCATCCGGCGGGGCTGAATTTCGGCGATTGCTTCGCCTACGCGCTGGCCGAGACGACGGGCGAGCCGCTCCTGTTCAAGGGCGGGGATTTCGCGCTGACCGATGTCGAGGCGGCCTTGTGACCGGCCCACCCCTACTTCTTCTCGATCCCCCTCAGCGCGTCCTTGCCCCAGACCTCGCGGAGGCGGTTGTCGCGGCCGCAGCCGAAGCGATAGAAGCGGTAGCGCAGCGGGTCTTTCATGTAATAGCCCTGGTGGTAGTCCTCGGCCGGGTAGAAGGCCTTGGCCATCAGGATCGGGGTGACGATCGAGCCCTTGAGCGCGCCCGATTCGTTGATCGCCGTCTTCGACGAGACGGCCGCCCGCTTCTGCTCGGGCGAGTGGAAGAACACCGCGGTCCTG
>CAZKLI010000185.1:0-4847 GCA_964553575.1 uncultured Chromatiales bacterium | reverse complement strand
GCTCGACCAAGTGCGCATACTCACCGTGCATCAGGCAAAAGGTCTTGAAGCGCCGGTGATCGTCGTCGCCGACGCAGGCCCGCAGCGCCCGCCGAACGACAGCTACAGATTGCTCGCCGATTGGCCCGCGCAAGCCGAAAGACCGGAACATTTCCTGCTGGTGCCGAAGAGCGACTGCATGGACGAGTTCACCCGGGCGTGCAAGCAACGCCTCAACGAGCGCGACGCGAAAGAAGAAGCCAACGTTCTTTACGTCGCACTGACCCGCGCACGGCAGTACTTGATAATTTCCGGCAACGGAAAAAACCCGCAAGGCGGCTGGTACGGCCTGCTCAATCCGCACGCACCCGAAACGCCGCCGCAACGGGAGACCGCCGCGGGCGATGATGAAGACGTCGCGACCGAAACCGATTGCGCGCCGCCCCCGCGCAAATCCCCGCATAAACCGCTCCCGCGGGCGACCGGGTTTGAAATCACCCCCAACGCGCTGATTGACGAGACAAGGAAACACGTTTCCGGGCGAGGCGGCGGCGACGAAGACGGGCAGCTGCGCGGACAAGTGGTGCACTATGCGCTGAAACTGCTGAGCGAGGATATGGAAGAGAACGAGCTGAGGAACGTGCTTGCCGCGCGTTTCCCTCAGGCTTCGGAACAACTCGACGAGTGGGTCGAGTACGCTCGCGCGTTGATCGCCGACGAGACGCTGAGCGGGCTGTTCGACGACACACGCTATGAACAGGTGCTCAACGAAGCGCCGGTCTCTTTCATGCACGGCGGCGAACAATACTTCGGCGTCATAGACCGGCTTTGCGTCGGACCGGACGAAGTCTGGCTCGTTGACTACAAGACGCACTCCGCACCCGGAGGACGTGAAGAAGAACTCAAGGCGCGTTACGCCGAACAGATGCACGCCTATTATCTCGGGGTCAGGAAACTGTGGCCCGGGCGCGCGGTGCGCACTTCGCTGCTGCTGACCGAAACCCGCCGGTTGTGCGACTATCGTTTCGACGACTGAAACCCGCTTTCCACACGCTGGCCGCGGCGTCGAAAGCGGTGCAGGCGCAACGCCCGCGACCGAACTGAAACGCAAGGCACGCCCCTGCTTCATTATCGATTCCACCGGAAGCACGTTCACGACAAACGGCGCGGAGGGCGAGGCATTGGTTCTGCTTGAAAGATTGAACGGCCTCCCCGGCTTGCCTGTCTCGTTTCACTCCTGAGGCCGAAACACGCCCATCGAGGGTTCCAACACGGCGGTTAAACAGATAACATATTGATTTATATTTATTTTCCACTTTAGAGGTTAGTGACAATCATCAAAGCTAACCTACAGAACGGTAAATCTGGTATCTTTATTATTGTCGTATATTAGATTTCTAGAATAAGATATGCAACAATCTATTGTCCGAAATCAGCTGCTTTCCGCTGTGCGGGACGGCCTGTCCTCAAGCCCAGCGGTGGCTTTGCTCGGCGCCCGGCAAGTCGGCAAAACCACGCTTGCACGACAAGCAATATCCGCGCAATCGGGCCCGGCGACCATCCTCGACTTGGACGTCCCCGCCACTTGGGAGGCGCTGTCCCAGACACCCGACAAGCTACTCCGCAAAAGCAAGGGACTGATCGTTCTCGACGAGGTACAACGGATGCCGACGTTGTTCAACGTGTTGCGCCCGATTTGCGACGACCCGGACCGACAAGCGGCCTTTCTGTTACTGGGCAGCGCCTCCTGGGATTTGGTCAAAGGCGTTTCCGAAACACTGGCGGGAAGAATTTCCTTCGTTGACGCCGCCGGTTTCTCATTCGCAGAAGTCGGACCGAACAACCAAGACCGGCTTTGGATGCGCGGCGGTTTTCCGCGGGCGTATCTGGCGTCGTCGGCCGCTGCGTGGACGCGATGGATGCAATCGTTCACCCGCACGTTTCTGGAAAGAGACGTCCCGGGGCTGGGTTCAAAGGTGTCCCCGGAAGCGCTGGGGCGCTTCTGGCGGATGCTCGCGCATTATCACGGGCGGGTCTGGAACGCTTCGGAGCTCGGACGCGCGATGGACGCCAGCGTGACCGCGGCGAACCACTACCGCAACTTGCTTGCGGGCGCTTTCATGATTCGGGTGCTGCCACCGTGGTTCGAGAACCTCGGCAAACGCCTCGTCAAATCCCCGAAAGTCTTTCTACGCGACAGCGGCATTCTGCATTTCCTGCTGGGGCTGGAAGAAACCGAGGAGCTGGCGATGCATCCGTGTTACGGTGCGAGTTGGGAGGGGTTCGCTCTGGAACAGACCTTGATTGCACACGGCGCGCGCGAAGCTTATTTCTACGCCACCCAACGCGGCGCCGAACTCGATTTGATGCTGCTGCGGCACGGGCGGCGCTGGGGATTCGAGTGCAAGTGCACCGACGCGCCGCGGACGACAAAATCGATGCACGTTGTCATCGAAGACCTGAAGCTCGAGCACTTGTGGGTGCTTTATCCGGGTGACCTGGAGTACCCGCTCAGCGAAAAGATTACCGCCCTGCCGCTGAAGAGAATTCACACGCTGGAACTTCGCCCGGCGGCGGGCAAATGACGGTCAAATAAAGGGGCTACGAACGCGGCGAGTCGGCGTCGTCCTGCAACGCCTTGAGCAACTTATCCGGCGGCAGGTACCCGGCAATCAATGTACCGCTCTCGAACACGATCGCCGGCGTGCCCCTCATGCCGGCCTGCCGCGCGACGCGCAGGTGCTTGTCAACCGGATTGTCGCACTGCTTCAGAGGAATTTTTTTACCCTGCTTCGCCCTGTCCATCGCTGCGTTGCGGTTTGAGGCGCACCACACGCCGACCATTTTGGCGCGGGTGTTGCCGCCCCGGAGAGGCGTCAGCAGGTAGTTGACGCGGATTCCGAACTTTTGCATTTCAGGCATACCCGCGTGAAACTTACGACAGTAGCCGCAGTCAACGTCGGTGAACACGTTGACCGTGTATTTACGTTTCCTGGGGTGATAGACGACCATCTCATCGTCGCCGACTGCGGCAAGTGCGGCGCGACGCAGCTCCTTTTGTGAGTCCTCGGTCAGGGAGCGCCGAGCTTCGACGTCCCATATCGAACCGTCGATGAGAAACTTGCCGTCCCCGGTGACATAGAAAATCCGCCAATCCGAAATCACTTCGTAGATGCCGGGCACCACCTCTTCGACCGAGGTGATTTCGGCTTCCGGCGACAACATCCGCTCAGCGGCGGCGATAACGGCGGGCGGTGCTGTGTACGCGGAGGCTTGCACCGATGCGTCGGCGACAAGGGCAACGGCGACAAGGGCGACAATCGAAAGCGTTTTCTTCATCGGTCGGCGTCTCCGCGGGTCATCCTCGAGGGTGGTGGGCTTTGTGAAGGCTTTTCAGCCGTTCGTTCGCAACGTGAGTATATATTTGCGTCGTTGATAAATCACTATGCCCGAGGAGCATCTGCACCACTCTCAGGTTGGCGCCGTGGTTGAGCAAGTGGGTCGCGAAAGCGTGGCGCAGGGTGTGCGGAGACAGAGGCTTGACGATGCCAGCCTTGCGCGCGAGTTTCTTGAGTGCGTACCAGAAAGCTTGGCGCGTCAACGCGCGGCCCCGGTTGCCGACGAAAACCGCCTTGCACCCGCCGTGCTTGGCGAGCAGCGCCGGGCGCCCTTCCTCGAAGTAACGCTGCACCCATTCGGCGGCTTGCTCGCCGATCGGCACCAGCCTTTCCTTGCTCCCCTTGCCGACGACGCGCAGATAACCCGCGTCGAGAAACAACTGCGAAGTCTCGAGGCCGACCAGTTCCGACACCCGCAGGCCGCAGGCGTAGAGCAGTTCGAGCATCGCCTTGTCGCGCAGACCCGCCGGTTTGTCCGGCGACGGCGCGGCGAGCAGGTTCTCGACTTCGCTTTCGCTGAGGTCCGACGGCAGGCGCCGCCCGAACTTGGGCGACGCAATCTCTTCGGTCGGGTCTTTCTCGACGACCCCCTCGCGCATCAGATAGCGGTAGAAACGGCGAACCGAGGAGACGAAACGCGCGTTTGAGCGCGCGTTGTAGCCGCCGTCGGCGCGCTCGGCCAGACAAGCGCGGACGTCCTCGCGGCGTGCCGAATCGAGCGCGCGGTTTCTTCTTTGCATCGCGGCGGTAAAATGCACGACGTCGCGGCGATAGGCGGCGACGGTGTTGCGGCTCAACCCGTCCTCAGACAGCAGGACGCTGATAAACTCTTCGACGCGGTCTCCGACGAGGTCGGTCATTGTCTTTCCTCCATGCCGTCGCAACGATTATGACACACGACAACGCCGACAAACTTGCGCCGGCGGGTCTCGCAAGACGCCTCGGCGCGCTTTTCTACGACGCGCTGATCGTCGCCGCAATCCTGCTGGTTTCGACAATCTTCTGGACCGCCGCAGGCGTGACCTTCGGTCACCCCTGGTATCGCGCTTACGTCGCGTTCGTTTATTTGTGCACATTCGCCTATTTCGGCTGGTGCTGGATACACGGCGGCCAGACGGTCGGCATGAAAGTCTGGAAAATCAAACTGGTCGGCGACGGCACACGACGCTTCGGCTGGACCGGCGCAATGGCGCGCAGCGCCGCGGCGGTGCTTTCGGTCGCGGCGTTGGGCGCGGGGTTCTGGTGGGCGCTGCTCGACCGCCGGGGACGGACTTGGCACGACCGCCTGTCGAACACCCGCCTGGTCATGAGCCTCTGAACGCGCCTCAGGAAACGGATTGCAGGGGCGGTCAGCGATAAAGCGCGAGCCGCAACGCGCCGACGACGAAACCCAGAAACGGCGGCGCGAGCGCGCCGAACGCCGGTGAAAAGCCGAATGCAATCGCCGCGTTGTCGAAAATCTTGCTGACC
>CAZKLI010000184.1:0-10292 GCA_964553575.1 uncultured Chromatiales bacterium | reverse complement strand
CACCGGGATACGCCACAAGCGGCGTTTGCCGAGCCGCTTGGATGATTGATAACCGTCGCCGAAGTAACGCAGCTGGTTGCCGACCGGCGCGGTGCGTTCGGTTTCCAAGCCGTTGTAACACGCGGTGGTCGGGCAAGTCATCACGCATTGCCCGATACGCTCGACCAGTCTCGGGCTGATGCCGTCGTCTTTCATCGTGAACAACAGGACGCTGACGCCAGGACGATGGTCGGGCGTGTCGTCCTCGGAAATCTCGCATTCGATCGCGGCCTCGCATTTGCAACGGATGACCGAGGTGGCGAACCCGGTCATCGAGTCGGCGGCGGCGTGCGCCCAATCCATGGTGTCGGCGGTGATGATGACCCGCGACCCCCACATTCCGAAAGCCTCGGAGAACGTGTCAACGACCTGAGCCTTGCCGACTTTCATGAGCGCTTCTTGCCATCTTGGCCGTCTTGGCCGTTCGGCTTGGTCTCGACGACCTCGTGGCGGTGAAGATAGTTGTCGGGCACCGCGTAGTTGCTGAACTTGATCGAATAATAGTCATCGAAGAACGGCTCTATCCGGCTTTCGATCGCCTCGTCGCAGCCCGGTTCGACGTGGAACAGGCGGCCTCTGTAATCCCGGGTGAAGTCGTGGTCCTTGATGATTACCTCGCCGTCCTTGATGACGTAGCGCGGCGCGTTGAACATCTTCTCGCGATCCTCGTCTTCGGTATAGATCGTCACGTCGGCGTCGGCGCCCTCGCCCAGGTGCCCTTTCCTGTGTTCAAGTCCCAGCGCCTTCGCCGGCGCGGCGCGCGTGATGATCGCGATCTCCTGCATCGTGTATTCGCGCTCCAAGCTCGGAAGTATCGTGTTGTTGATCGCCTTTTGGTTGACGCGCGCGATTTCCTCGCGGCGGAACGAGGCGTCCATCAGCAACCTGATCAGGCGCGGGTATTGCGTGAACGAGCCGCCGTTGGGATGGTCGGTCGAAAGCATCAGCTGCCACGGATCTTTCGACAGCAGAAACAATTCGAGACCGACAGCCCATTGCAAGGCGTGGGTATAGACGTGCTCCTGGTAACTGAACGGCATGATGCCGCAGCCGCTTTCGCATTCGGTGTCGGCGTTGACCCATTTGTTCGCCTTGACGTGGCGCAGCATCCACGCGAGCGGCGCGTCGGCGGTCGTCGCGGTCGCCTTGCCGAACATCACCTGGCCGACGTCGGCGGTAATGTTCGGATGGTCGGCCAAGTAGCTCACGATCTGTTCGGCGGCGGACTTCGGGTTCTTATTGACCTCGCCGCCGTAGCTGTGGAACTGGATATGCGCGATGTGCGCGCGCCTGCCCTCGGCGGCTTCCATGGTCTCGATCGTCGTGCGGTAATTGCCGCTGTGGCCGAGGTTGTTGCAATGAATATGCGGCGGATGCGGCAGGCCGAGTTCGCCGACCGCTTCGGTGAACGCGGTGACGATTTGCCGCGGGGTCAACTCGAACGGGTCTATCTCCTGGTTGAAGTCGGTGTGGGACTTGTTCTTCTCCCCTTTCCATTTCTCGTCGCCACCCGGCGACACCAGCTTGACCGCGTACGCCTTGGTCGCGTTGACCCACCACGCGACCGCGTCCTTGAAGTCCTTCTTGCGGTTTTCCTTGAGCAGCCGGTAGAGGAACACGTTGTTGCCAAGCAGCACGTAAAACCCCTTGTCTATGACCGGGGTGTCGTCGAACTCCTCGAGCACGTGGCGGGCTGCGAGCGGCGGCACCGCCGCGTCCATCGCGGTCGTGTAGCCGAGCGCCGCGTAGCGGTAACCGGTGGTGAACGTCGAGGGCACGACGCCGCCGGTGCCCGAACGCAGCACGTCGTTGCCGGGCTGCACGTCCAAGCGGTGGTCTTCAGGCTGGAGCTTGCGTGCAAGGTTGATCTTCGGCCCGGCGATGTGGCAATGGATGTCCACGCCGCCGGGCATGACCACCATGCCGTGGGCGTCGATCTTCGCGCTGTCCGCGGACACGTCGGCGACGATGCGCCCGTCGCGGATGCAGAGGTCGCGCACCTCGCCGTCAACGCCGTTGATCGGGTCATAGACGCGGCCGTTGACGATTCTCAGCTCGGACATCTTATTCGCCGGGCGATGCGCGCAATGCGTTGGGTGCGGCCATTGTTCAGGGGTTTGCGTAAGTTCACGAGACGCTTTCTCAGCGCGACGGGGTACTCGGAAAACACCGCTCAAGCGGCAGTGGCGACTTTCTTCAGCTCCCGTATCTTCGCGTGCACCGCGGTCAAGATCTCTTCGTCGGTCGGAAACGGCGATTCAAACGCCGGGCGCAAGGTAATCGGCACGTCGTCCATGCGATAGACCGTGCCACCGGTGTTGATGCCGTAAGTCGCCACCGAAAACGCGACTTTCGCGAGCTTGCTGGTTGCGGTCTGCTTGGTGTCGAGGGAAATCACGGGGATCTTGCGCAGGTGCTCGATCGCCTTCTTCGGGAAGTTCGACGCCGGGTCGGTGGCGATGACCAGCGCGGCGTCGGCCTCCCCGCGCGCCAGCACGTCAACGGTCGTGAACTCGCCCGGATTGAAGCGCGGAAAACCGCGGTTGAAGTTGACTCCGAACGGATAGCCGGTCTGCCACGACACCACGTTGTCGGCGCCGGTGACGTTGCCGTGCCCGCGCACCGGCTTGGCGACGAAATGCGTGAACTCGTTCAGGTCGGTCGCCAGCGCAAGAATCGCGCCCGAGTTGAAATGCCGTCCGCGCGTCATCGTCAGCCCCATGCCGAAGAACAACACTCCGTAGCGGCAATTCTTCATGCGCTCGACCAGATCGTCGAGGGTCTCGCGCGCAACGCCGGTCACCGCCTCTATATCGGGCGTGATCTTCTTCCCCTTGACCAGGGCGCGCAACGCCCACAGCAGTTCAAAGTCCTTGCCCGGCTTGACTTGGATGAAGATGTCCGACACCGGCGCGCTCGGCGTCTTGCGCACGTCCACCAACACCACGGTGCGGTCTTTCTTGCCGTTCGGCACGTACATGCCTTTCGGGGTCACCGCGTAGCGGGTGAAGTGACGCGGGTGCGATTCAGCCGGATTGCCGCCCCAGTAAATCACGAGGTCGGCGCGGTTCTTGACCTCGCCCAACGTCGCGGTGCTTTCGCCGACGCCCTGAAACGCGATGCCCGACGGGCCGTGGCACACCGAGGTCGTCGTATCCACGTTGCCGCGCACCAAATCGCTGATCGCCACCGCAACGCGCTGCGCTTCGCAAGTCGAGTCGCTCAATCCGTAAGTGATCGGGAATTTGGCCTCGACCAGAATCTGCGCCGCCGCGGCGACCGCTTCTTCAATCGTTGCTTCCTTGCCGTCGATCAGCGCCGCGGGGCGATCCTCGATGACGTGCTCGGCGAACCAAGCGCGTCCGAGCACGCAGGCGTTCTTGGCTTTGGTGATGCGTTTCTTGTCGAGGTCAACCGTCAGTTCCATGTCGTCGCACACGCAGCCGCAGAAGGTGCAGGTCGCGTCCTTGACGACGGCGACGTTCGCGGGAGGCTCGGCGGGCTTTGCAGATTTGGCCGGCGCCTTGCCCGAGACTTTCTCTTGGGCCTTGCTCGGCGTTTTGACCTTGGTCTTCGCTTCGGTTTGGGTTTCGCTCATGATTTTTCTGTCTTGCCTTTACTTAGGTTTTGAATGTCAGCGGCTGAAGTGCAAACCGGGGGTCACTCGCCCGCGGGCGAAACTTGCACCTCGATCTGTTTCGACAACGGCATCCCGCTGCCGGCGGTGTCGGCGCCCATCAGCTCGCACGACGGCGGGCCGTACGGGATGAACAACATCCCCGACGGCAAGTCCGACGCTTTCTTCGGCGTGCAAGTCACCACGGTCTCGCCGACCTCGGAGGTCAAACGCACTTTGTCGCCTTTCTCCAACTTCAGACGTTTCATGTCATCCTCGTTCATCTCCAGCGTCGAGGTGACGGTCAGATATTCCTCTTTGAGTTTGCCGGCGTTCAGGGAAGTGCCCTGTTTGCTGCTTCTGCCGGGAATCAGGATCATGGTTTCGCTCATGCTTTATATGCGCCTTCGTTCGGCTTTGCCGCCCGCCTATTAGGTGCCCCGATGCGAGCCTGCCCGGCGACGGCGCATTATACAGCAGGGGCGCACGGCGATTGACCGGTCGGCGAGGTACCCCCGCTGATATATCCGGCTGATACATCCGCAGACGACGACGGCGGGCACGTTCATTTACGCAGCGACGCCTCGTTCGCCAGATACCACTCGTACGTCCGTCGCAACCCTTGCTCAAGGCTGATTTCAGGCGTCCACCCCAGCTGCTGCAACTTGCTGATATCCACAACCTTTCTGGGCGTGCCGTCGGGCATTTCCCGGTTCCAATGAATCGTTCCCGGGAAGGCGACGATGTCCTTGATCGTCTCGGCCAGCGCCTTGACCGTCAGCTCGTCGCCGGTGCCGACGTTGATATGGGAGGTCATCGGCTCGACCGCCTCGTCGAGGCGCTCTTTCGGCAGGTTCATCACGAACACCACGGCCGACGCCAAGTCGTCAACGTGCAGGAATTCCCGCAACGCCTCCCCGCTGCCCCACAATTCGACCATGTCGCGGCCCGCGGCTTTCGCTTCGTGCATCTTCCGCATCATCGCCGGAATCACGTGACTCTCGGTAAGGTCGAAGTTGTCGCCCTGCCCGTAAAGGTTGCACGGCATCAGCGAGCGGAAGTCGGCGCCGTATTGGCGGTTGTACGATTCGCACAGCTTGATGCCCGCGATCTTCGCGACCGCGTAAGGCTCGTTGGTCGCTTCGAGCTTGCCCATGAACAAGGCTTCCTCGACGATCGGCTGCTCGGCGTGCTTGGGGTAGATGCACGAACTGCCGAGAAACAGCAGGCGCTTGGCGCCGTTCTCCCACGCCGCGTGTATCACGTTGGCCTCGATCATCAGATTCCGGTGGATGAACTCGGCCGGGCGCACGTTGTTGGCGTGAATGCCGCCGACCTTCGCCGCGGCGACGAATACGAGCTCGGGCTGTTGGTCCTTGAAGAACGCCGCGACGCCAGCTTGGTCGGTGCAATCGAGCTCCTTATGGCTCGGCGTCAGCAGGGTCGAATAGCCTTTCGCTTTGAGCGCCCGGCAAATCGCCGAACCGACCATGCCGCTCGCGCCGGCGACGAAGATACGCGCGTTCTTGTCGGTCGTCATCGTCTTCCTCTCGTCTCGGGGATGCGCTTTGAAACGGGAACGGCAAGGGCAGCTTCAAGCCCCGCTCCGTTCGGCTTCGGCGAGGTCGTGCTCGACCATCTCCTTGATTAACGCTTCAAGCGTGGTCTTAGGTTCCCAACCTAACTCTTTCTTTGCCTTGCTGTAATCGCCGATCAGCCGATGCAGTTCGCTGGGGCGGAAATAGTGCGGATCCACCCTGACGACGGTCTCGCC
Organism: uncultured Chromatiales bacterium; assembly: GCA_964553575.1. Classification (GTDB taxonomy): domain Bacteria; phylum Pseudomonadota; class Gammaproteobacteria; order Poriferisulfidales; family Oxydemutatoraceae; genus CAYFZO01. The sequence continues at coordinate 4,863 of CAZKLI010000184.1, read as the reverse complement.
CGACGCCGTGTTCACGCCGGTTTCATCTTTCCCCTCACCACGCCACTCAAGCGTGATGCCAGCCGCCTCGAACGCCCGCTCGGTGAACCAGCGGACCGATTCCTTGCGCCCGGTCGCGAGCACGAAATCGTCCGGGCGCGGCTGCTGCAAGATCAGCCACATGCCGTGGACGTAATCCCTCGCGTGCCCCCAATCGCGCTCGGCGTCGAGGTTGCCGAGATACAGGCAGGTCTGCTTGCCTTTGGCGATCATCGCCGCGGCCTTGGTAATCTTCTTGCTGACGAACGTCTCCCCCCGGCGCGGCGACTCATGGTTGAACAGGATGCCGTTGCTTGCGTGAATTCCGTACGCCTCGCGGTAGTTGGCCGTCACCCAATAGGCGTAGAGCTTGGCCGCGGCGTAAGGCGACGTCGGGCGGAAAGGCGTGTTCTCGTTCTTCGGCTCTTCAGGCGAGTTGCCGAACATCTCGCTGCTTGACGCTTGGTAAAAGCGCGTCTTGTCTTTCATGTCGAGCAGACGTATCGCTTCAAGCAGCCGCAAGGTGCCGATTGCGTCGGCGTTCGCGGTGTACTCCGCCATCTCGAACGAGACGTGCACGTGACTCTGCGCCGCCAGATGATAGATCTCGTCGGGCTGTATCTGCTGCACCAGACGGATCATGTTGGTCGAGTCGGTGACGTCACCGTAATGCAGGATGAAATTCGCGCCGGACACGTGCAGGTCGTGATAGAGATGGTCCACCCGCGCGGTGTTCAAAGACGACGACCGTCGCTTGACGCCGTGCACGGTGTAGCCCTTGTCAAGCAGCAGCTCGGCCAGATACGCGCCGTCCTGACCGGTGACGCCGGTAATCAACGCCGCCTTGCCGGAATTTTTCCCGGAATTTTTCTCGGTTTTTTTGGGGGGGGTGTTCATTGCTGAAAAGCGGACATTTTACGGCAAGACGAGTCTAGTGAGTAATCAGGGCGTAATCGGCGAGTAATCATTTCAAGCGGACAACGCAACAATCGGTTTTTCCAGGCAACGGCGCTTTGACGAATCAGCCGCTTACCCTCAAGAAGATAGCGTTTTCAATCCTTTCAAACGCATTCCGGTAAATTTCGGCGCTCAATACGGGCGTATCTTCTTCGGTGGTTTGGCCATAGACAAAGGACTCTACCTTATTGGTAACGAGATTAAGCCTGACCCGGGTCAAGCCTTTGATTCGCTCGATAACCGCCGTCGCTAAGCTTTTCGTGGCAATCATTACCTCACCGTCCCAGAAACGCAATTCGGTTTTTGCTTTGGCCGCACCTTCAGCGGTAATGAATCCGGTGTCCCTGTCGGCGGTTTTTATCGTGTATCCCAAATCCTGAAATACCGATATGACGCTTGAAAATACGACATTCTCAGGCTCTTCATAATCACGGGATTGTATCGCCTGTATTTCCAGCGGAGTCAAATCAGGTTTTACGGGAGCAGGCTGACATCCGGTTATTAGCACAAAGACGGATAAAACTAAGAGAAATCGGAAACCCGCCACGATGCGCTCTCCTGAAAAAGAATCAGAAATTCGATTCCCTGCTGCGAAAATCAGTAACGACGTCATCCGGCCCGAACTTGATGATTAAAGTCAGCATCCTCGAGCTGCTTTCAAAGCCCGAAGCGTCTGAACTATGCCCGAATAAAATCAAAGTGAAGTACCCCGCCTGAGACGATGACTGTGCGACTTGCGCCGCCCGCTGATACGTCCATACCTCCTCCCCTGAACCGCTCCGTGTCGTGATGTTGGGTGCGCCAAAGGTTTCCAGAACCTCGGCTTTGGTCGTTTCCCCGATGGCCAGGTTCATCTGAACGTTGCCCTGCGTCAGCTCGGAATTGCGCGTGGTGACGGGCTCCGGCGGCATGACGCAAGCAGATAAGCTGCAAACAACGCCGATGAGAGATATGAACTTCAGGCTTTTCATGAAATCGTTCTATGGCACTCGGTTTCAAAGGCTGCTTGAAATAAGCGGCAGCCTCCGGGCAATTAAATCCAGAAACCGCGTGTGGGGATATTATAAACAGATGATAAGCCACCCGATACGAAAGCAAGCGGCGAAACCGCCCGGCGGACACGCCCCTCGCGCCAGGTTTTGACACTGAGTTTTAACCCCGGGTTTTAACCTCGGGTTTCGGCTCCCGGCGCGGAGGGTGTCTCGCCTTGAGTCAGCTTCGGGTTATGGACAGCTGAGATCAAGCGGCTTTTTCGAGCTCGTAAAACGCAGGATGGTGCATCCAGTTGTACACGTCTTTCTGCCTGCCCAGTATGATATGAGCCTCGCAATCTTTTTTCGCTTCCGACACTGGAAACTCATCGGAGTTGTGTGAGCTGTAATAGCTCATTGCCGACACCAGCGCCCAGAGTGTTTTGCCACGCTTATTAACCTCTTTTTCGAATTGCGCTGCCAACCCTCGGCGCTTCGTCTGACTGACAGGCAAATCAGCCAGGAATCCCTTAACGGCCTTGTCTGTCACGGGGGTCTTGTCCCATCTGTCGTAGGTCTCGGCTAGATGACCGTATCCAGTCAAAGCACCTTTCATCAATATCTCAAACCTTTTTTGAAGACGGTTCATGCTGATATTTCTGGTGTGCTTCTGCTGGCCGGAGACGGCATATTTCTCGAAAATAAACCCGTTGAGGCAGATTGAATCAATAGCGAAAGCAAAGAAATGGATCGCACTCAACCCAAAGCTGTTCAATAATACAAACCTGAGGTGCAGCGGCGGCAGTTTCTCGAGCCCGGTCTGGCTTTCCTTGTATGCAAAATCGAACGTATAGACTCCAACGCGTCCATGAAATGAACTATTTTGTTTGACTCGATGCTCCATGGTGGGTGATAACGTTTTGCGGATTGCTTTGTCAGCACATTCAAATAATTCAGAATGTTGAACCACGCCGTAAGTATCCCTGACGACAGCGAGCGGCGTGCCATCATCCTCGCGCACGAGTGATTTATAGCGGAGAAGCCCCACGCTTTCTTTTTGATTGCTTCCAGACAATATCGGTTGTTCGACGACCCTGAAGTTCAAAGGGTTGTTTTCTTCGGGGGGTATAGAGGCGAATGCGTGCAACAATTCTTCCATGTCGGTTTCCATCGTTGGTCTCCTTGATTCCTGAAAGGTTAAAACTCCATCCTACCCCTGAGTTCCAATAACAGATAGAGCAAATCATTGAGAAAATTCTGTGAAAAATTTGTGGGTGAATCCAACCCGTAGGAAAAGCTTGATGGAAAGAACCAAGGGGCGGTCGCGCCGCCCTTTTCCACTCACCGCTTCAGCAGCGGCGCACAGCGAGCGCCCAAGCGACGCCGCTTTTCTTTCAGTCCGCGGGCTGGCTTCTGCCGATGAACCACCCCGACAGATACAGCACCGGCGGGATGATAATCAGCAGCGGGACGACCAGCGCTTCAGGCTTGAAAGGCGCACCCAGCAGCATGAACGTTGCGGGATACGCCGCCGTCAGGACGACCGAGAGAAGCAACGGCAGCTTCGGGCGGTAGCGCCGGCTCAAGCCGTAAAGTATCAGCGGATAAGTGACGACCGCCAACAGCGTCGAGGCGACGTGGAAACGGAAAAGCGTCGTCTCACCGCCGCTGTGCCCCTGCAACCCGATAATCAGGAAAAGAGAAAGCCCGACAAAGACCGAGGTAATCCATTTGCTCGCGACTCTTAACCTCTCTGGCAGTCTGGTTTTCACGTCGCTCCCCTCCTCGCTGATAAAACAGGGATACAGATTTTATATCGGCAATGGCGCTTCAGCGAGCGGCAGCGGCGCGATTCGCACGGCGTCTTGCCCGGCTTCAACAAGCTGGCAAACGCACCGATGAACGCGCCGAAAACACCGACAACGTCTTTATACCGATGGCTTTCAACGCGCAGGCGTTCAAGGAACGCAACTTGGGCAGCCGGACGATCGCCGATACGGCGACCGCCTCTTCGCTCACGACCCGCCGCCCGCCTTGTTCGCAACCAGGTCGTCCACCGCCGACGGGTCTGCGAGCGTCGAGGTGTCGCCGAGGTCGTCGGTCTCGCCTTTGGCGATCTTGCGCAGGATGCGGCGCATGATCTTGCCCGAACGGGTCTTGGGCAGGTTCGGCGCCCATTGAATCACGTCGGGGCGCGCGATCGCGCCGATGCGTGCACGCACCAGATCGTCCAACTCCCGGCGCAGGTCTTCGCTGCCCTCGACGCCCTCGACCAGGGTGACGTAAGCGTAAATCGCCTCGCCTTTGATCTCGTGCGGATAGCCGACGACTGCGGCCTCGGCGACGGCCTCGTGCAGCACCAACGCGCTCTCGACCTCGGCGGTGCCGAGGCGATGCCCCGAGACGTTGAGCACGTCGTCCACCCGCCCGGTGATCCAGTAATAGCCGTCCTTGTCGCGCCGGCAGCCGTCGCCGCTGAAATACATGCCCGGGTAGTCCTTGAAGTAAGTGTCGATGAAACGCTGATGGTCGCCATAGACGGTGCGCATCTGCCCCGGCCACGGATGGGTGATGACCAGGTTGCCTTCGCATTCGCCCTCAAGCACCTTGCCCTGCTGGTTCACGATCGCCGGACGTATCCCGAAGAACGGACGCGTCGCCGAACCGGGCTTGAGCGCGGTCGCCCCCGGCAGCGGCGTCGTCGCGCGGCCCCTCGGCGAGGGCGGCCCCTCGCAGATCGAGCCCGCCCCGGCCGAGATCGGCTCGGGCTCGCGTCCCGACCGCGCCCCCCACCTCGACCCCAGCGGCCGCCCGGTCGTCGTGCAGGAGCAGGCCGGCGAGCGGGCCATCGTCACGCGCGCGCAGCGCCGCCGCGCCCGTCGCGCGGAGATGAACCGCCGCCAGTTCATGAAGGCCT
>CAZKLI010000183.1:0-3476 GCA_964553575.1 uncultured Chromatiales bacterium | reverse complement strand
TTTTCACGGTGTCGCTGTCCGCCCCCGCAGGCTATATCTTGGCTTCACCGAGCAGCGTGATGGTGACAATCAGGGAGGGGGTTTGCGACAGGACGCCGCAAGTGAGGGACGCCCTGGCAACGGCTCTCGGGGGCGGTGATTGCGCCGCGGTGACGGGCGGGGACTTGGCTGGTTTCGGCGTCCTCGACCTGGGCACCCGGTGGCCGCTCTTAGGGAGCCTCAAACCAAGGGATTTCTCGGGTCTCGTCGGTTTGGGCGAGTTGTCCCTGAACGATAACGCCTTGCAGACGTTGCCGGCAGGGGTGTTCGACGGGCTGGGTGAACTGACGTCGCTGCGACTCGACGGCAACCGGTTGTCCGCGTTGCCTGCGGAGGTGTTCGACGGACTGAGTGAACTGACGTCGCTGCGGCTCGACGGCAACCAGTTGTCCGCGTTAGCGCCCAGGGTGTTCGCCGGGCTCGGCAAGCTGAGACGGTTGAGTCTGCGGAACAACGATCTCGAGCGTTTTCCGGTGGGCATATTCGCGGGTCTCGATTTGGGGAACGCCGAGGGGAGTCTGCGCCTTCGCGGCAACCCCGACGACGATTCGCCGGATTTTGTTTTCACCGCGGGTCTGGAGCTCGTGGACTTCAGTCCCGACGAGGCCGAGCTGAGGCTGCGGCTGCCTCAAGGCGCGCCGTTCGAGGTGGCGATTCCGTTAATCGTGCAAGGCGAGACAGCGTTTCCCGTTCCTTCGATGCTGACGATTCCGGCGGGCAGCACGCAAAGCGACGCGTTCGTTGCCAGGCCTCGGCACGGACGGACGTTCAGTTTGAGTCTGGGCGCTGCGCCGTCGTTGCCGCGCGGTGGATGCGGCGACGCGCCGTGCTACGGCGGGTTTGCAATCGCGGCGCAAGAATTTCCGTACGTGCACAAAAGCGTCTTGGGTGAAACCGTCGTGTCGTTTGAGACCGATTCGGTTTCGGGAGTCGAAGGGGAGACGTTGGACCTGGCTTTCACCTTGTTCCCGGTGGCGAGGTCGGCGCTCACCGTCCACTACCGCGTCGGTGCACCCGGCGACACGGCCGACGTCGCCGATTACGGCGTTGACGGCGGCACGGTCTCGATTCCTGAAGGGGCGGCAAGCGGGGTGGTTCCGATCACCGTCGGAGACGACGACGAAATCGAGCCGCAGCGCGAGACTTTCAAGGTTCACTTGGTTCTCTCCGCCGCCGCCGCCGGCTACTCGCTGGGGCCGTTGTCGACGGTGGCGGTTACGATCAAGAACGGCGTCTGCGACAGGACCAGGCAGGTTAGCGACGCCTTGACGGCCGCGACCGGATACTCCAGCTGCACCGACGTGACGCGCGACGCCCTGAACCAGTTCGCCGGGGACCTGGACTTGAGCAATCAAGGCATGGACGACCTCAAGCCGGGGGATTTTTCGGATCTTGCCCGGCTCAGGCGCCTGATCCTGAGCGGCAACAATCTGCAGGCATTGCCGCCCGGAGTGTTTTCGGGCCTTGATCGGTTGGCACGCTTGTCGGTGAGTGGCAACAACCTGCAAGCATTGCCGCCCGGGGTGTTTTCGGACTTTGGGCCGCTGACCTCGCTGTTTCTGCATGATAATGATTTGGTGCAACTGCCGGCGGGCGTGTTCGAGGGTCTTTCGAACCTGAATGCGTTGACCCTGCACGGCAACCGCTCTTCCTTTACGTTGACGGCCAGGCTTGAACTCGTCGATGGAGTGAGAGAGGGGCCGATATCAACGCCCGACCCAATCAAAATGAGGCTCACGTTGCCCGAGGGCGCGCCGTATCCCTTGCAAATCGATCTTGGCAGCGGCGACCCGCCCAGCGTGAGATTCGGCGCCAGGTCGGTTTCCGTTCGAATGCAAATACCGGCGGGGGGCACGCGGAGCGAGACGGTCGTCGGATACCCGATTCAAGTCGTGCGACTTTTCGATGTGCCGATGGACGTCGCGTCATCACCGCCCGTCGGCTGCCCGCCCGAGGAAAGACACCAGGGGCGGTGCTTCACCGGTTTCAGCACCGTCGCCGGTTTTTTCCCCAGTGTGTCGTTTGCCGATTCCGACGGAAATATTTATTTACGCGAAGGCGAAACGGTTGACGCGGTGTTCAATCTTCATACCCCAACGCAGTCACCGCTCACCGTTCTTTACGCTGTCACCGAGGGTACGGCCGACGCCGACGATTACGTCGCCGGCACCGGCGAGGTTGTGGTGCCTGTATATGGGGAGACCGGAACCATCAGGATTCAAATCAGAGACGATTCGTACATTGAACCGCCGCGCGAGGCATTCTACCTTGATCTGATTGCTTCCAACGGCTACTTTCCGGCGGAAGGACGGTCCAGATTGAAAGTCAACATCAAGGAAGGCGTTTGCGACAGAACGATGCAAGTCCGTGATCATCTTCAGGGCAGCAGAACTTGCGAGGACACACGTGGTGATCATTTGGACGGCTTTGAGTCGATAAGTCTGTCCAACGAAAACATTACAAGCCTTAAAAGCAAGGACCTCTCCGGTTTGAACAGCTTGGAAGCACTGTTCTTGTCAAACAACCGGTTGACCGAGTTGCCACAGGGGCTGTTCGCCGATTTTCCCGATAGCTTCATCAGACTGGGTCTCGACGGCAACCTGTTGGAAGTGCTGCCGCCGGGCATGTTCTCGGGACTGACCGGTCTGCAAGCGGCACACCTGTTCGGCAACCCCGGTGCGCCTTTCCGGTTAACGTTGCGCCTGGAATCCGCCGACGAGACGGAATTATCGTCGGCGTTGCTGACGTTCGACCCGGTGCCGGTCAGGCTCACCCTGTCTGAAGGGGCGCCGTATAACTTGGAGGTTCACTTGGAAGTATCCGGTGTCATGACATCCGCCAACCCGGTGGCGATTTCCGCGGGCGCGACGCAGAGCGAGGAGTTCACCGTGACCAGGGACAGCGGCGCGGATTCATTCAGGATCGGCTTTGCCGAGCTGCCGGCGCCACCCAGCGATTGCCAGAGTGGTCATCAACACGAGGGGCAATGCTTCAGCGGGTTTGACATCGTCTTCGGCGCCCCGCTTGTTTTAGGTGACGCACCATCGACGATGCCGATGAGTCGGCGCCCGATCAGGGTGGTTTGGGAACCCGGTGCAGTCACGTTGCAGGCCGGCGAATCCACCCGAGTGAGGATATACACCGACCCCGATCTGCAGGGGAGTGAACGAGTCGCGGTATATCCTCGTTCTCAGAGCGACGTCCTGACGTTCGGCGATCCGTCCGGCGGGATACCGTCCGCCGGTGCGCCCATGGTCTTGGAACCGGCGTCTGGTTCGAGCGCGATTCTGACGATAGACGCAGGCGAGGTTGCGGCTGACGGGCGAACGACGGTTTCCCTGGTAAGCGTGGAGAGTGCAACGCGGTTGGGGGATAACGTTGATCTGAACATCGAGGCTGTGTTGGCGGTGACACTCGAGGCCGCAGCGCCGGTTCTG
>CAZKLI010000182.1:0-4021 GCA_964553575.1 uncultured Chromatiales bacterium | reverse complement strand
CCTTGCGCAGCAGGGCGCAACGGTGCTGGGCCCGTTCCAGCCGCTTGGTGGTGCGCACGATGCCGACGTAGTCCCACATCACGCGGCGCAGCTCTTCCCAGCTGTGCGAGATGACGACTTCCTCGTCGGATTCGGTGACCCGGCTTTCATCCCAGCCGGGCACCGTCGCCGGCGTGCGCGGCGCGGTGCGGGCCGCGACGTCCGCGGCGGCGAACTTGGCGAACGCGACGCATTCGAGCAGCGAGTTGCTTGCCATCCGGTTGGCGCCGTGCAGCCCGGTGCAGGCGGTTTCGCCGACCGCGTACAGCCCGTCGAGGTCGGTCCGTCCCCTGAGGTCGGTTGTCACGCCGCCGCAGATATAGTGCACCGCGGGCACCACCGGCGCCGGTTGCTTGGTGACGTCGCAGCCGAGTTCAAGACAACGCCGGTAGATCGAGGGAAAGTGCGAAGTGATGAAGTCGGCCGGGCGGTGTGAAATATCGAGGTAAACGCAGTCTATGCCGAGCCGTTTCATCTCGTGGTCGATGCCGCGGGCGACGACGTCGCGCGGCGCGAGGTCTCCGCGGGGGTCGAAACGTTGCATGAATTCCTCGCCGTTCGGCAGCAGCAGTTTGGCGCCTTCGCCGCGCAGCGCTTCGCTCAGGAGGAAGGATTTCGCCTGCGGGTGGTACAGGCAAGTCGGGTGAAACTGGATGAACTCCATGTTGGCGACGCGGCAGCCCGCGCGCCACGCCATCGCGATACCGTCGCCGGAGGCGCCGTCGGGGTTGCTGGTGTACAGATAGACCTTGCCGGCGCCGCCGGTTGCAAGCACCGTCGCGCCGGCGGTGTAGCTCAGGATCTTTCCGCCGTGCGCGGTGTCTTCCGCCTGAAGAACGTAAGCGCCGAGACAGGCGCCGCCGCCGACGATCAAATCCACCGCGATCGCGTCCGGGACGATCTCGACGTTGTCCCGTTCCCGGACTTTGTTGAACAGCGAGTTTTGAATCACCTTGCCGGTGCGGTCGTCGCTGTGCACGACCCTGCGGTGACTGTGCCCGCCTTCACGGGAGAGGTGCAGAACGTTCTCGTCCCCCTCGTCGCGCGTGAAGTGCACGCCCATCTCCTGCAGCCAGCGAATCATCCGCGGGCCTTCCTCGACGACTCTCTGCACCACTTCACGCGAGCACAGTCCGGCGCCGGTGTTGATCGTGTCCTCGACGTGCGCTTGCAGCGAATCACCGCCGCTGAGCACCGCGGAGATGCCGCCCTGGGCGTAGTAGGTGCTGCTTTGCGACGCGGCGCCCTTGAGCAGCATCCGCACCGTCAGCGTCTCGGGCAGCCGCAGCGCGAGGCTCAAGCCCGCCGCGCCGCCGCCGATGATCAGCACGTCGCAGTCGCGGACGTCGGATGTCGGGGCTGAAATCTTCGGCATGGGCGGATTGTACCGCGATGGGTTCAAGACGCCGCCGCAGGTTTCGTTGCGTGCGGTTGTTAAGAAACCCGCACCGCTACGCTGAAGTGGTGAGCGAATAAATCCTGTTTACTTCCTATCAGTAGTATAAGGTGACCGAAACAAAACCGGGGGAACCGAAAATGAAAGAAAAGGGACTTATACACAATAGTCCCTTGATTTGCGGAATGGAAATGCTATTCTTTTCTCAAATCGCCGCGGCGAGCCTTGCGAAAACCAAGCTTGGCGTCGAAGCTGCGGCGTCGACCTCCGGGAATGGGGCGGCTGGGCGTGGAGGTAGCGGCGTTGGTCGGCCTGTGAAGCGTCAAATTGATACGGAAGTCCTGAGGGACTAATGCATATAATTCCCAAAGAAAAAAACGAAAGGGCGGGTGTTTTCTACGACCCCCGTATAGAGTATGAATTCCGACGCGACGGCGACGACTACGTCGCCACGCAAAACGGCGACGTCGTAGCCCGGCTCGAACCGCTAAACGACAACCTTGACGTCATAAAAATAACTTTCGACCCCGGTGGGTGCAACGCTAGCACCACCTTAAAGCGACCGCCGGGCGGCGACGTGCAGGAAAACATACACCACAGCGTAGATTTTTTTGCGGCGGCGGTGCACCGTTTTTTAACGCTTGCAGCAATGCTTGGCATCTCCGACGCCGCCAACGAAACCGCTAAAGAATTAAACAGACTGGAAAAAGAAAACAAGCGCCCCTAGTCTTCAACGACCAAGCCGCTTCCCGGCGGCAGGTGCTTGGAATTGCTTCGGCTCGCCGACTCAGGCGGCTACTGCGCGGTTTGCTATCATGGCGTCGGCGTCCGGGACACGTTGACGGCCGCCGCACACAGGAGGGATGAATCGGTGAAACTTCGCACGTTGACGTCTTGCTTAGGTTTGGGCCTGGGTTTGGGCTTAGTGCTGGCCGCGGCCGGTGCTTCTGCTGAGCTGCCCGACTTCGCGTCGCTGGTCGAGAAGCAGGCGGGGGCGGTGGTCAACGTCAGCAGCACGCGGCAGAAACAGAAGGACAGGCCGCACGGGGCGATGCCGTTTCCCGACATGCCGAAAGACCATCCGTGGTACAAGTTCTTCGAGGACTTTTTCGGCAAGCACGGCACGCCGCCGAAAGCGCCGCGCGACCCGCGCTCCCTCGGTTCGGGCTTCATCATCTCTCGCGACGGGTTTGTCATCACCAACTACCACGTGGTCAAGGACGCCGAGGAGATTATCGTCAGGCTCAACGACCGCCGTGAGTTGTCCGCCGAAGTGGTCGGCACCGACGAGCGCAGCGACGTCGCCTTGCTCAAGGTCGAGGCCGAGGGGTTGCCGGTTGTTGAGTTGGGTTCTTCGGAGGGTCTGAAACCGGGACAGTGGGTGGTCGCGATCGGCTCGCCGTTCGGCTTTGAATACTCGGTCACCGCGGGCATCGTCAGCGCGCTGGGGCGCAGCCTGCCTTCCGAGAACTACGTGCCGTTCATTCAGACCGACGTTGCGGTGAATCCGGGCAATTCGGGCGGCCCGCTGTTCAATCTCGACGGTGAAGTCGTCGGCATCAATTCACAGATATACAGTCATACCGGCGGCTTCATGGGCGTGTCTTTCGCGATTCCCATCGAGGTCGCGATGCACGTCGTGCGCCAGCTGAAGGACAAAGGCGAAGTTACGCGCGGTTGGTTCGGGGTTTACATCCAGGAGGTCACGCGCGAGTTGTCCGAGTCTTTCGGGATGGACAAGCCGCAAGGAGCGTTGGTCTCGGGGCTGATAGACGACAGTCCGGCGCAGGAGAGCGGCGTCGAGGTCGGCGACGTCATACTCGAGTTCGACGGGCGCGAGGTCGAGAGCGCCGGCGGGTTGCCGCCGCTGGTCGGGCGCGCTGAAGTCGGCAAGCGCGTCAAGGTCAAGGTGCTCAGGGACGGCGAGCTCGTCGAGTTGCAGGTCAAGGTCGGCAGGCTGCCCGAGGACTTGGATTCGACGGACGAACGCCGCAATGAAGAAGCGGTGCTGGGCTTGTCGCTCGCCGATTTGTCCGCGCAGGAGAAAGAGGAGATTGGAATCAAGGGGGGCGCGGTCAGGGTGACGAAAGTGGAGCCCGGCCCGGCCCGGAGAGCGGGCGTGGTCGCGGGCGACCTGTTGCTGGCGGTGGACAACCAGCGGTTTGACGACGTGCAAGGGCTTCGTGCGGTGATACCGAAACTGCAACGCGACCAGTTCATTACGCTGCTGGTCATGCGCGGCAAGAGAACCCGTTTCTTGGCGATGAGGATACCGAGCGAAGAATAAGCGCCGTGCGGCGCTTTCGTCGTGACTCGATATGACGCTTGACCGCATACGCAACTTCTCCATCATCGCGCACGTAGATCACGGCAAGTCCACGCTTGCCGACCGCTTCATTCAAATCTGCGGCGGTCTGAGCGAGCGCAAAATGTCCGAGCAGGTGCTTGACTCGATGGACATCGAGCGCGAGCGCGGCATCACGATCAAGGCGCAGTCGGTCGCGCTCGACTATCGCGACGAGGGGCGCGACTACGCGCTGAACCTGATCGACACCCCGGGGCACGTCGATTTCGGCTACGAAGTTT
>CAZKLI010000181.1:0-2924 GCA_964553575.1 uncultured Chromatiales bacterium | reverse complement strand
GAGCATCGGCGGCATCTCGACGCTTATCGGCACTGCGCCGAACGTATTCACCGCGAGCTTCGTCCAGCACTCGCTGCCCGAACAATTCCGCACCGAAATCTCGTTCGTCGGCTGGGTGAAGATGGCGTTGCCGGTGACGTTGACCTTGCTGCCCGCGTGCTGGTTGTTGTTGACGCACGTCGTCTTTCCGCTCGGCGACAAGCTGCCCGGCGCCGGGCGTGACATCGTGCGCGCGCAGTACCGCGAACTCGGCGCGGTCGGACGCGGTGAATGGAACACGCTCGGCGTGTTCGCGCTCGCGGCGGTGCTGTGGGTGTCGCGCCCCTTGCTCAACGCCGCCGAGGTCGAGGTCGCAGGGCGGTCTTACACGCCGCTCGCCGGGGTTTCCGACGCGGGTATCGCGGTGTTTTGCGCGTTGTTGCTGTTCTTGCTGCCCGCGGGCGGCGGGCGGGCGGCGATGGATTGGAAGACCGCGGTGCAGCTGCCGTGGGGCATCCTGCTGCTGCTCGGCGGCGGCTTTTCACTGGCGGCGGCGGTCAAGAGCCACGGGGTTGACCGCCTGCTCGGTGCGCAGATTGCGGGCTTCGAGCAGCTGCCGGACTTCGCGGTCATCCTGTTGGTGGTCGCGTTGATCGTGTTTGTGACCGAGTTCACTTCCAACACGGCGACGACCGCGGCGTTGATTCCGATGCTCGCCGCGTTCGCGCCCGCCGTCGGCATCCACCCTTTGCTGCTGGTCTTGCCGGCGACTTTCGCCGCCAGCTGCGCGTTCATGATGCCGGTTGCGACGCCGCCGAACGCGATCGTGTTCGGTTCGGGTTATTTGCGCATCCCGCAGATGGTCAAAGCCGGGTTTTGGCTGAATCTCATCGCGGTCGTGCTCGTGAGCACGGTCAGTTATTTCTGTCTGGCGTGACGAGCAGGACGTTTTTCCGTCTTTATGCCGGCCGGCGGCGTGAGGCGGCGGAAGTGCAGTCTCCGCTTTTCTACAGGGCGAAGTGTTTTGACGCGCCGCCGTCGTCGCGTGCAAGCCGGGGCACGAGATAACCGGGCAACAACGCGGCGACGTCGCGCATCAGCGCCCGTGCGCGTTCTTCGTCGACTTCAAAGTGCGCCGCGCCTTGCACGCGGTCGAGCAGGTGCAGGTAATACGGCAGAACGCCCGCGGCGAAACACTTGCGGCTCAGTTCGGCGAGCACGCCGTCGTCGTCATTGACGCCTTTGAGCAGCACCGCTTGGTTGAGCAGCGTCGGCCCCGTGAGTTTCGCCAGCGCCTGCTCGACGTCGTCGGCGATTTCCGCCGGATGGTTGATATGGAAAACGACGAGAGTGCGTTTTGCGCGACGGTTAAGCCAGTCGCACAGCGCGTCGTCGAGACGCGCAGGCAGAACGATCGGCAGCCGCGTGTGGATGCGCAGGCGCCGCACGTGCGGGATGCGTTCGATGCGCCGGCAAAGCTCGAACAGCCGGGCGTTGCTCAGACTCAGCGGGTCGCCGCCGCTCAAGATGACTTCCTCGACGCCGTCGTCGCGCGCAACGTAAGCGAGTGCATCGTCGAGCTCCCGTCCGAGCATATATTCGTGGTAGGGGAAGTGGCGGCGGAAGCAGTAGCGGCAATGAATCGCGCAGGCGCCGGTGACGACCAGCAGTACGCGCCCGTGGTACTTGTGCAGGACGCCGCGGCTTCGGCGAGCGCCGAGGTCGCCGACCGGATCAAAGGCGTACCCGGGGCGACGAACGGTCTCGGCGGCGACCGGCAGCACTTGGCGCAACAGCGGATCCTCCGCGTCGCGCTTGCGCATCCGTGCGAGATAGGGGCGCGGTACGCGTAACGGGAAGCGTTCGATTTCACGCACGAACGGCAACGCGTCGTCGTCGAGTTCGAGTGCGGCCAAAAGATCTGCGACTTTCGTGACCGAATTTTGCAGCTCTTGTTGCCAGTCGCCGTCGGTCGAGTGTAATATGCCGCGCTTCGTATCCACGCTTTTTTCAGCACCGCGGGTCGCCGCGGGGAAGAGTGATGCCGACTCATCTTACCAATGAATTCAGAAGCGGTCTCAAGATTATGGCGGACGGCGAGCCGCACGTGATCTTGGAGAACGAGTTCGTCAAGCCCGGCAAAGGGCAGGCTTTCAATCGCGTGAAACTGAGAAACCTGATTACCCAGCGCGTGGTTGACCGCACTTACAAGTCGGGGGAAAGCGTTGAGGGCGCCGACGTGATGGAGCTCGAGCTGCAATATCTCTACAACGACGGAGACGAATGGCACTTCATGAATCCTGAGACTTACGACCAGCACGTCGCGCCCGCGGGCGTCGTCGGCGACGCCAAGCATTGGTTCAAGGAGCAGGACAAGTGCGACGTGGTGCTTTACAACGGCGCGATCATCGCGGTCGAGCCGCCGAACTTCGTCGAGCTCAAGGTCACCGAGACCGACCCCGGCGTGCGGGGTGACACCGCGACCGGCGGCGTCAAGCAGGCGCGGCTTGAAACCGGCGCGACGGTCAAGGTCCCGCTGTTCATCGAACAGGGCGAAACCCTGCGCGTCAACACCCGCACCGGTGAATACATCGGTCGCGTGAAGTAGTCGCCGGATTGCGCGGCGGTGGAGCTGTCACTTCTTCGCCTGCGTGCGGAAGCGTTCTCGGCGGCGCGCGATTTCTTCGACCGTCGGAACGTGCTCGAGGTCGAGACGCCGTGCCTCGAGTCGGCTCCGGCGAGCGACCCGCATATCGAACCGATTGCGGCCGGCGGACGCTATCTGCGCGCTTCACCTGAGTTCGCGATGAAACGCCTGCTCGCCGCAGGCAGCGGCGACGTCTATCAGCTCGGCAAGGTCTTCCGCGAGGGTGAGGTCGGCACGTTGCACAGCCCGGAATTCACGATGCTCGAGTGGTATCGCTGCGGTTGGGATTATCGCCGCC
>CAZKLI010000180.1:0-2211 GCA_964553575.1 uncultured Chromatiales bacterium | reverse complement strand
GGCCGCGCGCCGTGCGATATTGCCGCAGTCGCCGTCGCTCGCGTTCGACTTTCCGGTGCACGAAGTCGTCGGGCTCGGCGCTTTGCCTCACGCGGCGTCTTCGGATGAAATCGCCGAGCGAACGTCCGAAGTCATCAACTGGATGGATTTGGATGATTTCACGCACCGCGGCTATTTCAGCTTGTCAGGAGGCGAACGCCAGCGGGTTCACTTGGCGCGGGTGCTGCTGCAAGTGCGCTTGTCCCGCGCCGCGCCGTGTTACCTGCTGCTTGACGAGCCGCTTACGGCGCTCGACCTCGCGCACCAATACGCGCTGATGAAGCGTTTGCGCCGCTTGGTTTCACCCGGCGAGGAAAGCGGGGAAGCGCGGCTCGGCGTGGTGATGGTGACCCACGACTTGAACGTCGCGCTGCATTACGCCGACCGGGTGTGCCTGCTCAAGGCGGGTCGCCGCCACGCCGTCGGTGCGACCGCCGACGTCGTCACCGCCGCGAACGTCCGCACGGTGTTCGGCGTTGACGCCGAGGTGACCGAACGCGCAGTCGTCACGCGCCCGCTCTCGCCGGACGATTCCTGATGGGTGGGGGAAGTGGGGAGAGTGCGGCTCGGCGTGGTGATGGTGACCCACGACTTGAACGCCGTCTTGCATGACGCAGCCCATTACAAGGGCGAGTGTGCCTGCTCAAGGCGGGTCGCCGCCACGCGGTCGGCGCGACCGCCGACGTCGTCACCGCCGGAAACGTCCGCTCGGTGTTCGGCGTTGACGCCGAGGTGACCGAACGCGCAATCGTCACGCGTCCGCTCTCGCCGGACGATTCTTAACAGGTGCGGTGACGGGTTTTCCCGGGGCCTTGCTTACCGGGGCCTTGCTTACCGGCACTCGGGCATAGGTTCAGGCATCTCGCCGGCAAGCAGCGCCGGGTCGAGGCGCGTCTTGAACCAGTTGACCCGCCAGTCGAGGTGCGCGCCGGTAGTCCGTCCGCTCGCGCCGACTTCGGCGATCGTTTGTCCGAGCTCGACGCGCTCGCTTTCCTCGACCAGGACTTTCCGCAGGTGCAGGAAAGCCGAAGACACGCCGTGCCCGTGGTCAACGATCAACGTTGTGCCGGAGAAGAACATGTCGTCGTGCACCAGCGTTATGAGGCCCGCCGCGGGCGCTTTGACCGGTGCGCCCGCCTTGCAGGCGATGTCTATGCCGAAGTGGGGCCTTCTCGGTTGGTCGTTCAAAACGCGCCGGCTGCCATAGACGCCGGTGACGACGCCGTGCACCGGCCATGCGAATCCTCCGAGGAAGTCGGTGCGAGGGTCGTCTCGCCGTCGCGCCAGCGCGACTTGGCGGCTTTCGTCCCGGATGCGTTCGAGATCTTCCGGGCGCGGGTTGACCTTGCGTTCGTCGAGTCCGGTGACGTGCTGAGTCAGGTACCGGCGTTTGCGGACTTCAAAGGTCTTGTTCAGTGGCCGGCTTTCGGTTTGCGCCGCGGGCGGGGTGATGCGCAGTACCGCGCGGGGCGGCGCGTCGCGTCCGAACCCGAAAACAAAGTCACCCTGCGGGGACAGCCGCAACTTCGAGCCGTTGAAAAAGACCTCGGCTTGCGGCGCCGTGCGCCCGAGCATCATGCCGCCTTGCACCGCTTCCCCGCGCAGCTCGAGCGGCGTCGCGGCGTACGCCGGCGCCGTCGCCAGCAGCCAAGTGAGATGCTTGATCCATGACCTGACCCTGGGTTTGATTCTGGGTTTGACTTTGGACTTGACCCGGGAGATAGGCGGACATCCGATTTGGTGGCGGGCTAGGTGCAGAGGATTATTCATCTTGTTCGGCCCACGCAGGGTGGCGTTGAACGCCGGTCATTGAAGCGGTCTCGTCAGCTTGTTTGCCGATGGCGCGGCGCGGCGGCGCTCAAGCGTCTGCGGCGTCTGCGGCGTCTGCGGCAAAGAAACGAAGCGCCGTGACGCGGCGGCGGGCGGCAGTGCGGGTCTCGGATTATCCCGGCGGCCAAGACAGGGGGCGTCCCGCAAGCAAGTGCACGTGCAGGTGAAAGACGCTTTGCCCGGCTTGCGTCCCGTTGTTGACGACCAGCCGGAAGTTGTCTTCGCAACCGAGCTTGCGTGCAACGTCGCCGGCCTTGAGCAGCAGATGCCCGAGCATCGCCTGATCCTCGGCCGTGGCGTCGGCGATTTTCTCCAGGGGGCGTTTGGGGATCAGCAGCACGT
>CAZKLI010000179.1:0-4989 GCA_964553575.1 uncultured Chromatiales bacterium | reverse complement strand
TGCTGCTGGCGGGTCTCGACGGAATCAAGAACCAAATCCACCCGGGCGAAGCCAACGACAAGAACCTGTATGCGCTGTCGTCGGAGGAAGAGAAGCGGATTCCGAAAGTCTGCGCGGCGCTGCATCTGGCGCTCGACGCATTGGAGGAAGACCGCGAGTTCCTGACCGAGGGCGGGGTTTTCGACGACGACATGATAGACGGCTACATCGAACTGAAGATGGAGGAGGTCACCCGGCTGCGTTCGGCGACCCACCCGGCCGAGTTCGACATGTATTACAGCTGCTGAGCGTTCTTTGCTTCACCTAAGTTGTGCGCTGACTTGGGCGTCGGCGCTGACAACACCGAAACCCCCATCAGTAAGACAAGCGGTTAAGACAGAGTAAGGCGGGTTCCCCGACGGGAGCCCGTCTTGCCGCTGATGCGCCGTCCGGCGCTTGAGAGACGTCTAATGAGGCGTAAAGGCGTCTTAAAGCTTGGGAGGGTTCAGCCGAACCAGTGGACGAAGCTCTGATTACCCACAGTTCGACGTCTTCGCCGTCGCCGTCCGTTGCGGCGTTGATGGCGATGTTGCAGCCCGCGTTATCTTCGTTCCGCACTTCGGAATACGTCAAGCGTAACTCGGTGCCCGACGGCATCGTGTAGAACAAGCCGGGGTTACAGGCTTCGGCACCGGTGTCGTTTTCCTCCGCGTTGCCGCCGTCGCCGCCGATGTCAAGGCCAAAGTCGCTCCCGGCGGCTTCTTGCCCATCTTCGGCTTCTTTTTCACCGGCTCAAACGACCGTTGACGTGCTCGTGGGCGGCTTTTTTGCTGCTCGGCCGCCATCAATCAATATCATTAATCTATACGTTCTTATATTTTCAATGAATAAGCTTATCGGCTTTTTGCAACCGTTCGTCGGAATCGGCCGAAGCGTCTGCTTCTAATTTGGCAAAATCTACTCATTAGGATATACCGCAGACGCCACTTTCGTCTGCGGTTTTCCCGCTTCGCTTTCAAACGCTCCGGAACCATAAAAGGAGAGCGATTGGCAGTGGCTTGCCCAAACCACAACTGTATGCACGCCGGAGAAATCTGGCGCTTCTGCACGGCGGTGCAGGTTTGCGCCGTCATCGTGGCGGTCATGGCGACGCGGACGCCGTCCGCGTTCCTGCCCAACCTCGCGGGCTTCACCTTGCTGCTGCAAGGCGTCGCCGCCGTCAACGCAGGCTGCTGGCGCCTGCCCTACGTGTCGGCACATATCGGAAGCGACCGATTTCGGCGCTGGCCTCAGTCGCGATTTTCCGGCGCGATGGACTTGACGTTGCCGCTGACCCTTGCCGGGTTTGTCGCCAATGTCGCGGTTCTCGCCGTTTGCGGGCGGTACTTGCCCGGAGCTGCGGGCGGCTTGCCCGTCTTGACGCAGGCGCTCGGATCCACGGCGGTTGCCGGCCTTTCCCTTTACGCAACGCGCCTGCACGGACGCAACGAGCGGTTGGCACGCAGTGCATCAGAGATGACGGGCTATCTCCTGGCTCAGCGCCTGCGCCACCACTTTCTGTTCAACAGCCTCAACACCACCGTTGGCCTGGTCAGGCGTCACCCCGACGTTGCGATGCGTAATCTCGAAGATCTGTCCGAACTTTTCGGGGTCATGCTGAAACAGAAACCAACGACGACGCTTGCCGAAGAAATCCAGTTCGTCAGGCGTTACATCTACATTGAACGGGTTCGTCTCGGCGCTCGGCTCGGCGGCGAGTGGCGCGTGTCGGGGCCCGAGTGTCTCGACGCGAAAATGCCGGCAATGTTGATTCAGCCGTTGGTGGAGAACGCGGTTTATCACGGTATCGAACCTCGAGAAGAAGGCGGCATTATCCGCATCGAGATCGAGGTCCGCGATGGCCGCGTGTTTTTCGACATCCGCAATCCGGTCGGGGGCGCCATGCTCTTTCCTCGCACGGAAGGAAACCAGATGGCTCAGAAAAGTGTCCGCGAGAGGCTGGCCCGCGTCTATGGGCCCGCCTGTCGCTTCAAATCCGAACGGCGACGTGGGGAATACCACGTGGCATTTTCAATTCCGAAGGAGAAAACAAGATGAACATATTGATTGCTGATGATGAGTTCGCCGCTTGCGAGCATCTTTCGTCCATGATCGAGTCTTTGCCGGGATGTTACGACGTGGGACACGCCTCGAACGGAATTGAGGCGGTGTACAAAGCGTACGACCTTGACATAGACGTCGTGCTGATGGACGTGCGGATGCCGCGCATGAGCGGGTTGGAAGCGGCACGGCACATCAGCGAGTTCGAAAAACCGCCGGCGGTCATTTTCACGACCGCGTATTCGGAGCACGCACTCGAGGCGTTCGGCGCCCACGCTTTCGGCTTTCTGCTGAAACCGGTGCAGACGAGAAAACTGAGCGAGGCGTTGGAGCACTTGCAGCATCACTCCGCGCAGGTGCGCAAGGTCGCGGAGCCCGCGGTTTTAGGCGCCGGCGAAAGCAGTTACATCTGCTGTCGCGTCCGTCGCGGTCTCGACTTGATAGCGTTGAACAGAATCATCTACGTCAAGTCCAGCAACAAATGCACGACCGTCCATCACCTGCAAGGGTACTCGTTGAGCGAACAGCCGCTCAAGGTGTTCGAGCAAGAGTTCGGCGACAGGCTTTTGCGCGTGCATCGCAACGCACTGGTCAACCGGGCTTACGTGAACGGCGTCGAACAGGGAGAAGACGGCATTTATTCGGTCTTATTGCGCGACAGCGACGAGAAGCTCGAGGTCAGTCGGCGCAACCTGCCGCAGATACGCGAGTATTTGCATACTTTCATGAAGCCGAAGATCGTGATTCGTCGCCGCGAGCAGTTCCTGATGCAATACGAGCAGAAAAAGAAAGGCGGAAAGGAGGAGGAGTAGCCTTTCGCTCGGGTGGTGTTGTGAAAAACAGGCGGGGGTATATTCCGCTCCCGCCTGACCACCTTGCTTCGACCCGTCCGCCGATGAGGGACGGGTTCAGTCGCCCAAGTCGGCCGCCTTGCGCAGGAAACCGAAGATCCTGACCATCGCCAGCGTGTCCAGACGGCAGTAGTCGAGCAGGTCACGACGAACCGCCCGCCTTTCCTCTTCGCTTTCAATCAGGCGCAGACGTGAGAAAGCGTCCATCGCCGCGCCGCCGTCGCCGATGGCCAACGCTTGATAGTCGAGTTCGTCGTCGCCGGGGAACAGCGCGGGCAATACCGACTTCAAGGAGAAGCCGCCGTTGAAATCCGCGTGGTAGTAACCGCCTTGACGAAACGGTTTGATCAGATCAATGAAACGTTCGTCCAGCGTTTCCAGCGGCTTGCGCAGGTCGGGGAATCGTTGCGCCAGATGCCTCACGCAACGTCTTTCAAACGCCGCGTTGAACGCCAGCACCGAACCGCTTTGGGGCAGGTCGGACAGCAATCGTTCGGCAAGCGCGCGGCGCGGGTCGCCGAACTCATCGCCCAGAAAACCCCGGTGCGCCAGCGAGTCGTCCTCGCGTTCCACGTGCAGCGAATACTGAAACGGCAACGGCGTGTACGGCTTTTCCCCCGCGAAACGCGGCACCGCGTTCTGGAATGTCTCGAAATCCAGATACGCAATCGGATAAGCGACCGAGGCGATGAATTCGCGCAGGACGCTTTTGTCAATCGCCGGCTTGCCGTCGAGCGTTTGCATCTGCAAGCGGCGGACGACGTTTTTCCCGGCGTGCTCTTGCGCGTCCTGCAAGCGAACCAAGCCGCTGCGGTACAGCGCGAACTTTTTCTTCGCCGCCAGCCGGTACAGGTTGAAGACCGACCGCCGCGGCACGTGCCGCCAGCAATACGGCTTGAAGTCGCAGGCGAACGGGTCGTCGCAATGTTCGCCGATGTCAATCTCGGGTTCGTTTCCGGCAAGCATTGTTTCCATCATCTCGACGTCGTTTGCGACCGACGCTTGTGCGGCGACGACCTGGGCGGTGACGTCGTTCAGCGTGAAAAGCGCCCGCAAGTTCAGCGCCCCGCCCCTTACGTAGTCGCCGTTGATGTGCATGATGAAAGCCTTCCCCAGCGGCAAGACGTCGCCGATGACAAACCACTGCACCGCGGCGTCCTGCAGGTGATAGTCCTTGACGCCCGTCGAGGACTTGACCTCGATGACGTCCCAGCGGTCGGCGCCGGGTGGTTTGTGCAGAACGTCGGCGCGCACGAACACGCCTTTCTCCTTGAAAGTCGCCTCGTAGATGGTGCGTCGCCCGGCCTCAAGCAACGCTGCGGTCTGCGCGACCATGCCGGGATAGTCGCCTGCATCGAACTCGACCTCGACACCGCCGGGAAAACACTGCTGCGCCAATTCGCCGACTTCGTCACCCACCGCGAACCGAGCTTCCTTTTGTGCGTCGTCGGCGTCGTCGAGCAGCTCCCGCCGATGGTTGTAAAGCCACAGCGACTTGAGACATTGCCGTCCGCGGACGTAATGGGATTTGCTTAGGGGCATTGCTGGTTATCCGTATTTATCTCGGTTAGGAAGCGACACGTCTTTTCAGTATGCCTCTCGAAGCAACGGATTGGAATGACGCGCTTAGTTGCGTTCGACCGAGTAGAATCCAGATTGTGACAAAGGTGTAACTTGTGACCCGCGTTGGAAAGTCAAGATTGACACCTCATCATGTTATAAGTACGTGGATTTATCCAATTCGACCGCTCGACCGCCGTGAGCAAATGACCATGAGGGAGATTTAAGATATGACGCTGGACGCACACCAAGGGGCGGGGCTATTAGAAAAGCGGCTTACGGAACGCTCGGAGCGTTTCCAGAAAGAATGTAAAGCTTCGACCCTCGACAACACCTGTGGGATTCGTTTGACCGCCATGCCTGTCGAGGGTGATATTCAAGGCGTACGTCTTCTCAATGGAGAGCCCAACAAGAATTTGCACATACCGTGGCGTAAGTTCACGTGGAAAGAAAGTGGCTCTTCATACGATTTGTTTTTTCCCTCTGACTGGTGTCATCG
>CAZKLI010000178.1:0-9132 GCA_964553575.1 uncultured Chromatiales bacterium | reverse complement strand
CGGCGGCCGACCGAACGCCGTCGTTCGGCTACGGACAAAAAGCGCTCGAACGAAAGCGGGAGCGTACCCCAACGCTTGCGGGGACAATGCTATAAGTCGAGTCAATGCCACGACGGCCTCCACGATGACTCCCTACGCGCGCTCGCGCCGCGCAAGGACAGGCTAAAACCGCCAAAATCAACCTGCCGCATCAGATTCTCGGAGAGCATGGGGAACACATACACGCTATTTAAATACTTATGGTGGACATGGCACATAAGTTGAATTGAGACCTCAAGCGGGCACCAACAAGGAGCGCCAACCCTAAGCCGCTCAAATTATACTCCATCGAGGAAACCCGAAGCCAGCGCGGATGGAGGCGGTTGTATCGGGGGCAACGGCACAGCCGACTAAACCCGGCATGACAAGATCCCTCGCGCACAGGTTCGGTTGCCCCGCTCGACGCAGCCGTTGCATTGAGGCCAGCGTGGCGGCAAGACGTGGAGTTGAATCTGCAAATCTTAGCATACCCAGTCAAATCCAACCCGGCAAACCCGCCCATGAACCCGCCCATGAACTCACTGCCACCATCAACCCCGAATCTTGTATATCGGCTCTCGTATCCGGAAAGGCATCTGCTCGACGATTTGTCGCAAGAAACGTTTGGCGTTGATTGCGGTGGCCCGGCTGTATGCCTCATGCACCAGGTATTTCGACGTCGGACAGACCGCCTTGAAGTCCTTGATGACGCGCCCGAGGAAAAGGAAGACCGAGAGATAATCAATCCGAATCAATTCGCCGGGCTGTTGAGCGCGCCGACCATAACGCCGGCGTTTGGCATGACCGTTGAATTGGCACCGGCGATGGACTGGGAATTTATGTTATGTTATAACATCTAGCTAAAGCCCGCTCCGGCGCTTCGCGGCCCGGCGCGGGTCTTTACTTTCATCTCATATTCATCAGGAGCCTATTCAATGACTTCTATCGGGAAAACCCTGCTCGTCGCGGCTTTCACCGTCGTATTTTATGCGTTGAACGCCGCGCCGGCGCTTGCGGGCACCGGCCACGGCGACGGTGACGGCGACGACGGGCCGGTGCAACTGAAAGTCAATCGCCTTGAAGCGCGCAATTACGACGGGGAAAACTCGTACTTCTGGAAGTTCGACTTCTGGGCTGGCGGCGAAACGCACAAGTTTTGGGTCAAAAGCAAAGGTGCACGCGCCAGCGGTGAAACCGAAGGCGCTGAATTCGAACTGCTTTACAACCGCACGCTGACGTCTCACTGGGACTTTCAAGCCGGGTGGCGCAGAGAGCAGATGCCCAAACCGGAACGCAGCTGGCTGACGCTCGGGTTCGAGGGTGAAGCGCCTTATTCGGTCGAGGTTGACGCCGCGCTGCTGCTCGGCGAGAAGAGCCGCTCGGGTCTGCGCGCCGAAATCGCACGCGAATTCCTGCTTGCGCCGAAACTGGTGCTGGAGCCCGAGGTCGAATTCTTCATCTACGGGAAAAACGATCCGGAAATCGGCAGGGGCTCGGGCTTGTCCCTCCTTGAGCTCAGCGCGCGCCTGCACTACGAACTCGCCGAGCAGCTTGAGCCTTACGTCGGAGTCAAATGGGAAAGGAAGATGAACGGCACGGCGGATTACGCGCGTGAAGAAGGCGAAGGAACCGAAGAGTTCTTCGTGCTCGCCGGCGTGAGATTTTCGTTCTGAGGAGAACCGCGGAGAACGATCCGCGTGCACGCAAGGCGGACGTGTCCACGCAAGGCGGACGCGCGCACACAAGGTGGACGTGTCCACGCAAGGCGGACGCGCGCACGCAAGGCGAACGTGTGCGTCGGTTTAACGTTTCGCCGAACGCCCGACGACGCTGCTTCCCCGCCGCCCCGTTTCCGGAAGCCCAGCCGTCCGCGATAATCGCAAGCGTCGCACCGAACGGGTGCAACGCCGCGTCAAGCGCATCGTTCGCTTTCAGTGCTTCGGGTGGAACGCGATGATGTTGCGCTCCCAGTCGCCGATCTCACCCCTGCCGGCGGCGCGCCCTCGCGGTTCGAGCCACGCATCGAGCCGCGGCCAGAGGTTGTCGAGCAACCGCTGCTGAGCGGCGGCTTTCGGGTGAATGCCGTCGGCCTGCATCAGCTCGTCGCGTCCGGCGACGCCGTCAAGAAAAAACTCGACCAAAGGAATCGAGTGGCGCGACGCGAGGTCGGCGTACACGGCTTGAAACGCCTCGGTGTAGCGGCGCCCGTAATTCGGCGGCAACTTCATGCCGAGCAAAAGGACGTCGCTACCGGCGGCTTTCGCGGCGGAGATCATCTCGTCAAGGTTGCGCTTGATGCGGACGATCGGATAACCGCGCAGGCCGTCGTTGCCGCCGAGCTCGAGAATCACGAGGTCGAGGGCGTGCCGCTTCAACGCGCCCGGCAGACGCGCCTTGCCGCCGCCGGTGGTCTCCCCTGAAGCGCTGGCGTTGACGACCTTGTAGCGCCCGCCTCCCGCCGGGTTGAGACGCCGCTCGAGCAGGTGCACCCAGCCCTGCTCGGGCGCCATGCCGTAAGCCGAACTGATGCTGTCGCCGAAGACCAAGATGACTTCGGCTTGAACCGAGGGGGCAAAGCCGGCGAACGCAGCCGCGGCGAACAAAACAAAGCGTGAAAGGACGAACCGGCGCTTGTTCCGCTTGCCGCGGCAATACGGGTTGCACGAGCCGTGGAACTTGCGGTCGTCGCGCAACTTCCCGATGAACTCGTTCGACGCGTGACGGCAAGCGCCGGCCCACGCACCAGCCAAGCCGAACAACTTGCCGCGCTTCGTCTGCGGATGCAACCTATAGCGGATTGTGCGGTGGACTTTCATCGCTTTGCGGATTTAAGTATATAGTTCCCAAAGTTGATATGACGAACTTGCCGCGTTCCGGCGGCGCTTGCCCGGCATGAAACCCGGCATGAAACCCGATATAAAACAACGGCGGACGAACATGCAACTTGAACCCGAAGTCGAACAACCCGGTTCGCTGGAAGGCAACGGCCGGGGCGACGGCGACTTCGTCATTCGCTGCCTCGGCCTCGGCAAGACGATCGCCTCGGCGGCGGGCGGGTCGGCGGAAGGTTTGACGATCCTGCACGACGTCAACTTCGACGTTCGCCGCGGCGAGAGCGTCGCTATCGTGGGCGCGTCGGGGTCGGGCAAATCAACCTTGCTCGGACTGCTGGCGGGGTTGGACCTGCCGAGCCGCGGACGGGTTGTCCTTGACGGGCACGACCTGACCGCGCTCGACGAGGAAGCGCGCGCGCGGGTGCGCGGCGAATGCGTCGGCTTCGTTTTTCAGTCGTTTCATCTGCTGCCCGGCCTGACGGCTTTGGAAAACGTGATGCTGCCGGCGGAGCTCCGCGGGGACGCAAACCCCGAGCACGCGGCGCGTGAACTCCTGAAACGCGTCGGTCTGGAACAACGAATGCAGCATAAGCCGAACCAGCTCTCCGGCGGCGAGCAGCAGCGGGTCGCGCTTGCACGCGCTTTCGCGTCGTCGGCGAAAGTGCTGTTCGCCGACGAGCCGACGGGCAACCTCGATACCGAGACCGGAACGGCGGTCGGCGACCTTCTGTTTGAACTGAACCGGGAGTTCGGAACGACGCTGGTGCTGGTGACGCACGACCCGAACCTTGCCGGGCGGTGTGAGCGCCGGATCGAGATTCACTCGGGACAACTTCGGCATCAGCTAAGGTAACCGCGCGATGACACCGGCCTTGAACCTGTTGCGGCGGGAGTGGCGTTCGGGCGAGTTGTCGCTGCTGTTTCAGGCGCTGGTCGTCGCCGTCGCGACCGTGACGGCGGTGGCGCTGTTCACCGACCGTCTGCAACGCGCGCTGGTCGCCGAAAGCGCGGCTTTTCTCGCCGCCGACCGCGTTCTCGAAGACACCAAACCGATACCCGGCGCGTGGTGGGACGAGGCCGCGCGCGCCGGTCTTCAACGCTCGCGCATGGTGCAGTTCCTATCTATGACGTTCAGCGACGAACGTGCGCAGTTCACGTCGGTGAAAGCCGTTGACGACGCTTACCCGCTGCGCGGAAATCTCAAGGTGTCCGCCGAGCCGTTCGGCGACGAAACCGCCGTCGCGCACGGGCCCGCGCCGGGCGAAGCGTGGCTCGAATCGCGGGTCGTGCCGGCGCTCGATACCTCGGTCGGCGAGAAGATCGAAATCGGCGAAGCGGCTTTCGGCGTCACCCGCGTCATCGTGCGCGAACCCGACCGCGGCAGAGGCTTCGAGAACGCCGCGCCGAGGGTCATGATACATATTGACGACGTTGAACGAACCGAAGTAATCCAGCCCGGAAGCCGCATTACTTACCGCTACTTGTTTGCGGGCGACGCAACCGGCTTGGAGAAATTCGACGACTTCATGCAAACGCGCGTCGAGGGTTCGGGGATGCGCTACTTCGGCGTGCGCGACGGTTTGCGCGACGTCGGCAACGCGTTGCGCCGGGTCGAACGCTTCCTGCTGCTCGGCGGCCTGCTGGCCGTGCTCCTGGCCGGCGTCGCCGTCGCGCTGACGGCGCGCCGCTACGCCGACCGGCACCTCGACCACGTGGCGATCATCAAGACTTTCGGCGCGACGCCGCGGCGCGTCACCCGGCTGTTCATTTCGCTGACCGCAGGGGTGTTCACGCTGGCCGCCGCCGCGGGATTGTTCGTCGGCCTCGGCGTGCAGATGTTGATTGCGTCGCTGCTCGACCCGTGGATTTCGGTCGAGCTGCCGGCGCCGGGGTTGCGGCCTTTCACGATCGGCGTGCTCACCGGCGGGCTGTGCTTGGCGGCGTTCGCCCTGCCCCCGGTCTTGCAACTGCGCAAGGTCTCGCCGATGCGGGTTATCCGCCGCGACGCCGGCGGCGTCCGGTTCAGCGCCGTCGCCCAATACGCGGCCGGCGGTGCCGGGCTGGTGACATTGTTACTGTGGTACAGCCGCGACCCGCGGTTGACCCTCGTAATCCTCGCCGGCGCGCTGGCCGCGTTGGCGGGGTTCGGCGGCTTGACCGCCGCCCTGCTGAAATCCGGACGGGCGCTCGGTATGCGCGCGGGCAACGCCTGGCATCTGGCGCTGTCGGGCATCCAACGGCGCAGCCGGGAGAACACGCTGCAAGTCCTGGCGTTCGGCCTCGTCGTCATGCTGCTGCTGACCCTGATGCTGGTGCGCACCGTGCTGATCGACGAGTGGCGGACGCAACTGCCCGACGGCGCGCCGAACCATTTCGCCGTCAACGTCGCACCCGACGAGCTCGAACCGATAAAGGCGGCCCTGCTTGCCGGCGCGGTCACCGCGCAGACGTTTTACCCGATGATCCGCGGGCGCGTCGTCAAGGTCAACGGACGCGGCGCGGGCGAACACGAGAAAGCCGAGGGCGACCCCGAACAACCGGCGCCGGGCGTTGACTCCGAACGCAACCTAACCTGGTCGGCGCCGATACCCGACGGCAACCTCGTCGTCGCGGGTGAATGGTGGCCGGAAAACCACGCCGGGGAAACCCTGGTCTCGGTGGAGAAAGACTGGGCGGCGCGCAACGGCCTTGAACTCGGAGACCGACTGGACTTCCTGATTCAGGGGCAAGACGTCACGGCGCGGGTCGCGAGCATACGCGAGGTCAACTGGGACACCCTGCAGCCGAACTTCTATATCGTGTTTTCACCCGGCGGGCTCGACGCTTTCGGCCACGTCTATATGACGTCTTTCTTCCTGCCGTCGGAAATGAAACCGTTTCTGAACGAGTTCCTCCGCGCGTGGCCGACCGTGACCGTGATCGAGGTTGACGCGATCATAGAACAGGTTCAATCGATCATCACCCGGGGAACGCTTGCGATCGAACTCGTGCTCGGGCTGGTGTTGATCGCGGGCGTGCTGGTTTTCCTCGCCGGCATCCGGGCAAGCATGGACGAGCGCGTGAATCAGCACGCGATCATTCGTGCGCTCGGCGCAAGCCGCCGTTTGATCATGGGCAGCTTGGTCGTCGAGTTTTGCGCGCTCGGGCTGCTCGCCGGACTGCTCGCCGCCGTCGGCGCCGAGCTCAGCGTCTGGCTGCTGCAAACCCAAGTGCTCGGCATGAGGCACACCGCGCACCCGTGGCTGTGGCTTGCAGGCCCTTTGATCGGCGCGACCGCCGTCGGCGTCATCGGCGTACTGACCACCCGCCGTCTGGTGCGCGTGCCGCCGATGCTGACACTGAAAGAGTCGGTTTAGCGGGGGGAGGACGCGGCGGCGCCGCTTAAAAGCAAACGCCGAGTAAAGAAAGGGAATTCCATCGGCGCAAATATCACCTTGTCAATTATCACTTTAGGATTCTCGGTCTTGTAGTCAATCTTCAATAACGTCATCGTTTCTATTGATTAGACGATGCTTCAATTTTTCCAGCAGATAAGATTATGGCGGAGAGGGAGGGATTCGAACCCCCGGACCGCTCGCACGATCAACGGTTTTCAAGACCGCCGCTTTCGACCACTCAGCCACCTCTCCCGGCCGACCGCCGCCCATATTACACAACTCGGCGTACAGGCGGCGGCACGGAAACGCCCTCACCGGCACCGGCCTCGCCGCCCTCAATACAACGGCTGCGTCGAGCGGGTCAACCGAACCCGTGCGCGAGGAATTGCACTTGCCATGTCAGGCGCAATATCAGGGAGAGGCGGATATGGCCTCAATCAATCGCGGATTGGCCGCCCGTCAATACAATCACTTCCGTCCGCATCAGGCATTGGTTTTGAATACTCCGATGGAGCATCTTGAGCGGCTTGAGGACGCTGCCTGCCTGATATTGGCCTGATATTGATGTTTGTCTCATAATTGCAGAACCAGTACGCCTGCTTGCCGGGGTGCTCCCTATGCAATATGCTGTACCCTTATATCCATGTTCCCCGTGGCAAGTCTTATCGAGGGTGAACCATGTCGCTTTCCGTCGGCTCGTCTGCTATGCCGTTCTCTCCTTTGCCTCTCAAGCCTTAAACGCACGTCAATAACGATGATTTACCCCCCCCCCCCACTTGCCGGGCCGATGAAGCGGTTCACCGCGGCGGTCGTGCTGATACTGGGCTGCGCGATGCTCGGCGCACAGACCCCGGAAACCACCGACATCTGCGGCAGGACGGCTGAGGTTCGGGACGCGATTCTAGCTGCGACCCCCGACTCCGGCGACGTTTGCGGCACCGTGGCAACATCGGAACTGCAGGCCATCACCTCATTGCGCTTTCCCAATGAACAGAAGATTTCAATCCTACAGGTGGATGACTTTTCCGGCCTGACCGGCTTGCAGACGTTGCTTCTCACAGGCAGCTCGCTAGAAACGTTGCCCGGCGGCGTCTTTTCCGAGCTGAACAACCTGAGGACGCTGGACTTCAGAGATAACTACCGGTTAAGAATGCTGCCGCCTGGGATTTTTCAGGGGCTGACCAGATTGACGACAGTCCAGTTAGAGAAGACTCCAGACTTCTTTAATCCAATGCCAATATCTTTCACGTTCACGGTCAGGCCGAAAATCATCTCTTTGCAGTCGCCGGGTGAACCCGCCAGATTCTCGGTCAAGTTGGCGTTGCGCGAGGGCGCGCCGCGGCCGATTACGGCAGAGCTTTCGGCGACCGGCGCGACGCTGTCGGCCGATTCGCTGACCATTCCGACCGGCGGCGTTGAAAGCAGCGACGTGGTCATGATGACCCGCGTCTCCGGCAGCACTTCGGCCGTATTGACCATCAGCGCACTGACGCTCGGCGGGTCTGGCGGCAACTACAATGGATTCAACATCGTCGGCGGAGAGCAGGTCATGGACATCTGCGCCAGGACGCTCCGGGTTCGGAACATGATTCTGGCTGCGACCGCCGACCCCAGCGACGTTTGCGGCGCCGTGTCTTCCTTAGTGACGGGGCTGGCGGGAGTCACCGGTTTGAGGATTGAATTCTCACCCTTCCAACGCATTGATTCTTTTCGGGTGGATGACTTTTCAGGACTGACCGGCTTGAGGAGGCTGAACCTGGGACTCCATCGTATGCGTTCGGGTACGCTGCCGGGCGATATTTTTTCGGATCTGACCAATCTGCGGACGTTGAACCTCACCCACATGTCTTTAACCGCGCTGCCCGCCAACCTTTTGCAAGGGCTGGTTCATCTGCAGACGTTGGACTTCGACGGCAACTCCTTGACCATGCTGCCTGCCGACGTTTTTTCGGATCTGACCGGTCTGCTGACGTTGGACCTCCGTGGCAATGATTTAGGCGCGTTGCCTGCCGGCGTTTTTTCGGATCTGACCCTCCTGCGGACCTTGGGCCTCGACAGCAATAGTTTAGGCACGTTGCCTGCCGGTGCTTTTTCGAGGCTGACCCGCCTGCGGACGTTGGACTTGGGGGGCAATGATCTGACCGAACTGCCGATAGACGCTTTTTCGAGGCTGACCAATCTGCAGACGTTGAACCTCGCCAGCAACCTTTTAAGCGCGTTGCCCGCCGGCGTCTTCTCAGGGCTGACAAAATTGACCGAGCTCAATCTGAACAACAATCCACAGGATAATCCGGCGCCTCTCACGTTCACCGTCAGGCCGAGGGTCGAGCCTTTGTCGCCGAGCGCCTTTTCGGTGAAGCTGGCGTTGCGCGAGGGGGCGCCGCGGCCGATTACGGCGCGTCTTTCGGCGACCGGTGCGACTTTGTCAACCGATTCGCTCACCCTCTCGACAGGGCGCGTTGAAAGCCGCGACGTCGTTACGATGACCCAAGTCCCCGGCGACTCTCCCGCCGCATTGACGATCAGCGGGCTGACGCTCGGCGGACCCGAAGACAAATACACCGGGTTCACCGTTGTCAGCACGGAGGCGGTCACGAACGTCTGCGCCAGGACGAACGCGGTCAGAACCAAGATCCTGACCGCTGTCGCCCCCGACGGCACTTGCGGCGACGTGCCGGTGTCGGCGCTGGCGGCGACCACCGAATTGAGTTTGGCCAACGCCGGGGTCGCGTCTTTGCAGGCAGGCGATTTTGCGGGGTTGATCAGGCTGCGGACTCTGGACTTGAGCGTCAACAGTCTGTCCACGTTGCCAGTGGATGTTTTTTCAGGGCTGACCAGCTTGCAGAGGCTGGAGTTGGACTACAACCGTTTGTCGATGCTACCGGCGGATGTTTTTTCTGGGC
>CAZKLI010000177.1:0-3591 GCA_964553575.1 uncultured Chromatiales bacterium | reverse complement strand
GTCGGGGCGTCGCCTTCGGCGTGGCGCACGCTGCCGACGACGACGATGCCGCCGACGTTGACCGTGCGCTCGGGCGCCTCTCCGTGCACGATCTGGCTCGGGGTGTAGAAATACAGGAGATTCTGTTCGAGCGAATACAGGACCAGCGTGGTCGCCGCGGCGACGCCGGTCGCAAGAATCGCCACGAAGGCCAACCGTTGCTTTTGTTTCGGCGACATCGAGTCTCAACCCTCCCCGCCGGATGCGCGGCGCTTGGTCAGACGGCGATGATAACGCAACGGCAGCCAAACGTTCACCACCAGCACCAACAAACCGGCGGCGTAGGAAAGCCACACGTACCAGCCGTAGCCGCCCATCGCGAGCCAGTCGGTGAACGCGTTCACAAGGTCTTCGCCAGCCAGCGGGCGCCGCGGCTGCGCTCAATGACCGCGTTGCGCACCCGCGCAAGCAACATGCCGAAATAAAGCCACGTGAACACGCCCGCCATGAACAACAGCGGCAGCAGCATGCTCACGTGTGCGGCGGGTGCGCTGAAGCGCGTGACGGTCGGCCCCTGGTGCAGGGTGTTCCACCATACGACCGAGTAATGGATGATCGGGACGTTGACCACCCCGATAACCGCCAAAAGACCCGCGGCGCGGGCGGCTTTACGCGGGTCGGGAATCGCCGAGTGCAACGCGATGACGCCGAAGTACAGGAACAAGAGAATCAATTCGGAGGTCAGCCGGGCGTCCCACACCCAGTAGGCGCCCCACATCGGTTTTCCCCACAACATGCCGGTCACCAGCGCCAGCGCGGTGAACGACGCACCGACCGGCGCGCTTTCGGTGCAGACGATTTCCGCTATCTTCACCCGCCATATCAACGCACTCGCGCCCGCCGCCGCCATGACCATATAAGCGAACAACGAAAGCCAAGCGGCCGGCACGTGAACGTAGATGATGCGGTAAGCCTCGCCTTGCTGGTAGTCGGGCGGCGCCGCGTAAAGCCCCCAATACAAGCCGCAGGCAAGCAGGACGAAGCCGGTGCCCAGCACCCAGGGCAACAGGCGTCCCGCCCAGTGGTGGACGAATTCCAGAGATGATAAACGCTTAATGAATAAGAACATAGAGAATCTTCCTCAAATCAAGCCGTGCTTCGGAAGCCCGTTCAATCCAAAGTCACCCGTAAAGCGGCCGCGGCGGCGGGCGGCGCGAGAATCAGCGCCGATATTAGCATGGCGCCGAGTATCGCCAGCTGCCCCGACGCGGCCGAAAACGAAGCGGCGGCGGTCGCGTGGGCGCCGAACACCACGGTCGGAATATACAGCGGCATCACCAGCAAACCGCTCAACAGACTGCTGCGATGCAAGGTCACCACCAACGCTGCACCGGTCGCGCCGATTAGGTTCACGGTCAAAGTGCCTAATGCAAGCGCCGTTGCGGTAACCCACGCAGCGGCGGGCGGCAAAAAGAGCAGCGCTGCATAAAGCGGCGCGAGCACCAGCAACGGCACGCTGACGACCAACCAATGGACCAGCACCTTGACCAGCACCGCAACCGCCGCCGGGCAAGGCCCGAGCAGAAGTTGTTCGAGTGAGCCATTGTCAAAATCCGGACGTAACAGCTTCTCAAGAGAGAGGAAATTAGCCAGCAGCACCGACACCCAAATCACCGCAGGCGCGACTTTCTCAAGCACCGCCGCATCCAACGCAAGCGGAAACAACACCATGACGACGGTGAAGAATACGAACGGCTCAGCCCACGCCGCGCGGCGGCGCGACGCCGCAAGCAGGTCTCGCCTCGCCAGCGTGAAAGCCGCTCTCAGCACGAGGCTTCCCTCAATGCAATCGATGCAATTTCGGCGGCGGCGTCTCCACCTTGAGGCAGTTCAAGCCGCCGCACCGCGCCTCTTTCACCGATTGGTTGATGAGTCGCAACGACGGCGATTCCACCGCTGCGCCGATGCTCGTCAAGCAGCTCTTCGAGCACCCCGACACCTTTGCGGTCGAGCGTCGCCGCCGGTTCGTCGAGCAGCCACAAGCTCGCGCCTTCGACCGGCAAACGCGCCAACGCGGCACGACGGCGCTGACCTTCAGACAAGGCGCTGCACGGCACGTCGGCGAAACCGGCGAGCCCCAGCCGTTCGAGCGCGGCAGCGACCTTCGAAGCGGTTGAATCACCGGCGCGTTTCAAGCCGGCGTAGAATTGCAAGTTCTCACGAGCGCTCAACTCGGCTCTCAAGCCGGTCTTGTGTGCAACATAACTCAGCTCGCTCAGATAACGCTCGCGCACCCCGGCGCAAGGCTTCCCCCGCCACAAGATCTCCCCCGCACGAGCCTCGGACAAGCCCGCGAGCACCCGCAGCAAAGAGGTCTTGCCGACGCCGTTCGCGCCGGTGATCTCAAGCCTCTCACCGGCGCCGACGGTGAACCCGAGCCCGCTGCAGACGCAGCGCCCGCCGCGGAAAAGTTCGAGACCGCGGACGGTCAGGGTGGCGGGTGAAAGTCTTTCGTCGGAAGACGCGGGCATTGATGAGTACTGCTAAAAGGATATGAGAGATAACCCGTAATATACTTGACTCAGAACAGGGGTGAAGGAATCATGTTTATCCCCGGCGGGGCGGCGGCGCAGCTTCCGCCGTTTCGCCGTCGAAAAACGCAACCGGCCCCACAACGCAAGCAATTCAGACAGACCCGTCTAAAGTCCATGAACTTCGGCATCCTGACAGTGATCGCGCTGATTGTTGCGGGCGTCGTCGCATCGGTCGGTTTTTCGACCGCGCTTGAGACCACCAATACGACGCAGTTCTGCACTTCGTGCCATTCGATGCAATGGGTCAAGGCCGAGTGGATGGAATCGGCGCATTATTCCAACCCCTCGGGGGTGCGCGCCGAATGTCACCACTGTCACGTCCCTCACCCTCTCCCGTCGAAGCTTTACGCCAAGCTGCTCGCGGCGAAAGACGTCTGGCACGAAATCGCGGGCACCATCGACGACAAGGAAAAGTTTGAAGCCCACCGCTGGGCGATGGCGAACCGGGTATGGGCGAAGATGACCGCGACCGATTCGCGCGAATGCCGCAGTTGCCACACCGCCGAAGCGATGGATCTCCAAGAGCAGTCGCGCGAGGCGCGCAAGAAACACCGCCGCGCCGAGAAAGAAGGCCGCACTTGCATCGAGTGCCACCAGGGCGTCGCACACAAGGAGCCGATTGAACCGTGAGCGGGGTTTTGCCGCCGCGCCCGCCACTCCG
The DNA here is from genome assembly GCA_964553575.1 of uncultured Chromatiales bacterium. Taxonomy (GTDB): domain Bacteria; phylum Pseudomonadota; class Gammaproteobacteria; order Poriferisulfidales; family Oxydemutatoraceae; genus CAYFZO01. Next base: position 357 of record CAZKLI010000177.1, on the reverse strand, counting down.
TCCAAAGGATTGTGCCCTCCCTTATACCGCCGTTCTCGTTTGACACCGGTTTGTCTTGTGGCAGAATGACACCCGAGACGCCGTTCGTTCGGTTGACCGGGTCGATTCCGGCTTGATGTCGAGGTGATGCAGCCTCCGGAAACGATTCCGCCGAACGCAAAAGCGGCCAAAAGCGACGCGGATTGACCCATGAAGCGTCAGATGAATACGAGGCGCCCTTTGAAACAGACTGCACATATCCAACCGCGGTTTCGCGTCCGGTCGGCGCATCATCGAGACAACCGCGATTCACCGTCGCACAAGCCGCCGGATGCAAAGACACCGCGGCAGCGAAAGCACAAGACCTTAAACCCAGGA
>CAZKLI010000176.1:0-7770 GCA_964553575.1 uncultured Chromatiales bacterium | reverse complement strand
TTAACAGCCACCCGCTCTACCAACTGAGCTACCGGGGAATGCAATTAGTGGGGGTATCTTAATGTCGCGGTCGGGGGCGGTCAATCAGCGGTGCCGTCCGGCGGACTTTGAGCGACGCTTGAACGCGCCGAGGCGGGAAACGCCTCAGGCTTTACCCGCGGATGCCGGCGGTGGGCAAGCGCGCCGGTCTTCGCCTGAGTCTCTTGGTCAGCGCTTGAGCCGCAACGGTGCGCCGGGTTATGCGAAACAACCTGCGTCCCCCGGCCTCCCGTTCATCTCTTCATCGCGTCGTGTATCCGGGTGATGCCGGTTTCGATGCTTTTAAGGTCGGTGCTGAACGACATTCTTATGTACCCGGGCATGCCGAACGCGATTCCCGGTACGGTCGCGACGTAAAGCTCTTTCAGCAGGTACTCGGCGAGTTCAAGGTCGTCTTTGACGTCGGGGTGCGCCTCGATTGCCGCCGAGAAGTTCGGGAACACGTAGAAGCTGCCGGCGGAGGGGCGGCACTCGACGCCCTCTATACCGCGCAACATCTCGTAGGTGCGTGCGTGCCTTTCTTCAAACGAGCGCCTGAGTTCCCTGACAAAATCCTGCGGGCCCTCGAGCGCGGCACGGGCGGCTTCTTGCGAGATCGAGCACGGGTTGGAGGTGCTTTGCGATTGAACTTTTTTCATCGCGTCCACGACTTCGGCGGGGCCGCACGCGTAGCCGATGCGCCAGCCGGTCATCGAGTAGGCTTTGGAGACGCCGTTGACGACGACGGTGCGGTCGTAAAGGGCGGGGCAGACGTTGACGACGTTGGAAAAAGTGCGTCCGTTGAAAATCAGGTGTTCGTAAATGTCGTCGCTGACAATGGTGATTTTTGGATGTTCGAGCAGCACTTCCGCCAGCGCGCGCAGCTCTTTCTCATCGTACAGCGCGCCTGCCGGGTTGTTCGGGCTGTTCAGGAAAAACAGCCGGGTGTCGGCGGTAATCACGCGACGCAGGTCGTTTTCGGTGATCTTCAGGTCGCGGCGGTTTTCGGGTGTAACAAGCACGGGTTCGCCGCCGGAGAGTTTGATTATCTCCGGGTAAGACACCCAGAATGGAACCGGGACGATAACCTCGTCGCCCTTGTTGAGCAGTGCTTGGCATAAGTTGTACAGGCTGTGCTTGGCGCCGCACGACACCAGCACCTGGGTTTCGGCGTCGTAGTCGAGCCGGTTCTCACGTCTCATCTTGTCGGCGATTGCTTTCTTCAGCGGGGCGGTGCCGCCGACTGGCGTGTATTTGGTGTGGCCTCCGTTGATTGCGGCGATGCCGGCTTGCTTGACGTGTTCGGGGGTGTCGAAGTCGGGTTGCCCGGCGGCGAAGTTGATGACGTCCTTGCCTTCGGCGCGAATCTTCGCGGCGAGCGTACCGATGCTGAGCGTCTGGGGGGGGCTGATGTTCCCCACGCGGCTTGAGAGGTCAACGGGCAATTTCGCAGGCGGTCAATGGGTGGCGGTCAATGGGTTCAGGGCAAGCCGTATATTACAGCATCCGAGGCGTGTTTTATTTTTTTCTTCGGTGTTCGGAGGCACGATTGCAGGGTAGCGTGCCGCACTTGTAACGCAGGCGCAAGCAGGACGGCGGACCGTTCGAAAGCGCGGCGACCGCCGTATAATGCGCCGGATCGGACGACAATCGAATTGGGATGAAGACAATTTCAAGAACGCGCAAGCATGGAACGGCACTTTCATCTTGAGGCGAAGTTCGCGCCCGCCGGCGACCAGCCCGAGGCGATAGGCCGGCTGGTCGAAGGCTTGCACGACGGTCTTTCGCATATCACGCTGCTCGGCGTAACCGGCTCGGGCAAGACTTTCACCGTCGCCAACGTGATCGACCGCGTCCAGCGCCCGACCATCATTCTGGCGCCGAACAAGACGCTGGCGGCGCAGCTGTACGGCGAGATGAAGGAGTTCTTTCCGCGGGCGGCGGTCGAGTACTTCGTGTCCTACTACGACTATTACCAGCCCGAGGCTTACGTGCCGAGCAGCGACACTTTCATCGAGAAGGACGCGTCGGTGAACGACCACATCGAGCAGATGCGGCTGTCGGCGACCAAGGCGCTGTTCGAGCGCAAGGACACCGTCATCGTCGCGACGGTGTCGTCAATTTACGGCTTGGGCAATCCGCGCAAGTACATGAAAATGGTCATCCACCTCGACCGCGGCGACCGTCTCGACCGGCGCAAGCTGCTCAAGCGCCTCGCCGACCTGCAATACAGACGCAACGACGCCGAGTTGCGCCGCGGTACTTTCCGCGTGCACGGCGACGTGGTGGACGTGCACCCCGCCGAGTCGGACCGCGAAGGGGTTCGGGTCGAGTTCTTCGACGACGAAATCGAATCGCTCAGTTATTTCGACCCGCTGACCGGCGACGTGCTGCGCCGGGTGCCGCGTGTGACGATTTATCCCAAATCCCACTACGTGATGCCGCGCGAGACGGTGCTTTACGCGATAGAGGAAATCAAGAAAGAACTCAAGCAAAGGCTTGAGGAGCTGAACCGCTTGAACAAACTGGTCGAGGTGCAGCGTCTCGAACAGCGCACGACCTTCGATCTGGAGATGCTGACCGAGCTGGGTTACTGCACCGGCATCGAAAACTACTCCCGCTACTTCAGCGGGCGCGAGCCGGGCGAACCGCCGCATTGCTTGCTCGATTACTTGCCCGACGACGCGCTGATGGTCATGGACGAGAGCCACGTGTCGGCGCCGCAGTTCGGCGGCATGTACCGCGGCGACCGCTCGCGCAAGGAAACCTTGGTCGAGTATGGTTTCAGGCTGCCGTCGGCGCTCGACAACCGCCCGCTGAAATTCGAAGAGTTCGAGGCGTTGTCGCCGCAGACGATTTTCGTTTCGGCGACTCCCGGGCGGTACGAATGCGAACGCAGCGGCGTCATCGTGGACCAGGTCGTGCGCCCGACCGGGTTGCTCGACCCCGAGGTCGAGGTCAGGCCGGCTTCGACCCAGGTTGACGACGTGCTGTCGGAAATCCACGCGCGGGCCGCGCGCAGCGAGCGGGTGCTGATTACGACGCTGACCAAGCGCATGGCCGAAGACCTGACCGATTACCTGCTGGAGCACGACGTTAAGGTTCGTTACCTCCATTCGGACATAGACACGGTCGAGCGCGTCGAGATTATTCGCGACTTGCGGATGGGCGTGTTCGACGTGCTCGTCGGCATCAACCTGTTGCGCGAAGGTCTCGACATCCCGGAAGTGTCCCTGGTCGCGGTGTTCGACGCCGACAAGGAGGGGTTTCTGCGTTCGGAGACTTCGTTGGTGCAAACCATCGGCCGCGCCGCCCGGCATCTGCGCGGCAAGGCCATTTTGTACGCCGACGAGACGACGCGGTCCATGAGCGCGGCGCTCGAGGAAACCAACCGCCGCCGCGCCAAGCAGACGGCTTTCAACAAGCGTCGCGGGATTACGCCGAAAGGCATCGAGAAAGCGGTCGCCGACATCATGGAAGGCGCGTACGCCGACGGGGCCAAGACCCGGGGCAAGCGCGCCCGGCGGAAAGTCGCCGAGCGCAAGCCGTCCGAGGTGCTGATTCTTCCGTTTGAAGAAGCGGTTCGGCGGATAAAAAAACTCGAAGACCGTATGCACCGCCACGCGCACAATCTGGAGTTCGAGGAGGCTGCGCGATTGCGGGACGAAGCCGCCGAGTTGAGAATGCGGACGTTCGGGGAGGGCGACGCGCGGATGCGCTCAGACGCGATATGAAGCCGTTCATTTTGTATAATCGCCCCCGCCCATAGGCGCGTAGCTCAGTTGGTTAGAGCATCACCTTGACATGGTGGGGGTCGTTGGTTCGAATCCAATCGCGCCTATACCCGTTTATTTGCCGAGAGCGTTGATGCCGACAATCACTCTTCCCGACGGGTCGAAGAAGACGTTCGACCATCCGGTCACCGTGATGCAGGTTGCCGAGTCCATCGGCGCCGGTTTGGCGAAAGCCGCGCTCGCTGGCGAGGTCAACGGCCGCCTCGTTGACGCCTGCGTCGAGATTGACGCCGACGCCGACCTCAGGATCATCACCGGCAAGGACGAGGAAGGCGTCGAGATCATCCGCCACTCGTTCGCTCATCTCGTCGGCCACGCGGTCAAGCAGATCTATCCCGAAGCGCGCATGGCGATCGGGCCGGTCATCGAGGACGGCTTCTACTACGACGTCGCAAGCGACAGCCCGTTCACTCAAGACGACGTCGCGGCGATCGAAAAAAGAATGGACGAGTTGGTGCGAAAGGATTACGACGTGGTGCGGGAAGTCGTGCCCCGTGAGCGGGCGATTGAAGTCTTCAAGCAGCGCAACGAAGACTATAAGGTGCAGATCATCGAGGAAATCCCGGACGGCGAGACCATCGCCCTGTACCACCATCAGGAATACGTTGATATGTGCCGCGGCCCGCACGTGCCGAACACCCGGCACCTGCGGGCGTTCAAGCTGACCAAGCTGGCCGGTGCTTACTGGCGCGGCGACCACAACAACGAGATGCTGCAACGCATCTACGGCACCGCTTGGGCCGACAAAAAACAGTTGAGCACTTACCTCGAGCGCTTGGCCGAAGCCGAAAAGCGGGACCACCGCCGTCTCGGGCGGTGGATGGACTTGTTTCATTTTCAGCAAGAAGCGCCCGGCATGGTGTTCTGGCATGAAAACGGCTGGACGCTTTACCGCCTGGTCGAGAACTACGTCCGCGGAATGATCGAGCGCGAGGGCTACCGCGAAGTCGAAACGCCGCAGATGATAGACCGCAGTCTGTGGCAGCGCTCGGGGCATTGGGACAAGTTCGGCGACATGATCTTCTCGACCGAATCGGAGAAGCGCGATTACGCAATCAAGCCGATGAACTGCCCCGCGCACGTGCAGATATTCAACCAGAAGCTGCGCAGCTACCGCGACCTGCCTTACCGCATCGCCGAGTTCGGCGTGGTTCATCGCAACGAGCCTTCGGGCACTTTGCACGGGTTGATGCGCGCCCGGCGTTTTACCCAGGACGACGCGCACATCTTCTGTGAGGAAGATCAGTTGCAGGAGGAAATAACCGGGTTGATTCGCGTGACTTTCGAGGTGTACCGGGATTTCGGTTTCGACGAAGTGTCGGTTGCGTTTTCGACGCGGCCCGAGCAACGGGTCGGCGACGACGCCTTGTGGGACAAAGCCGAAGCGGCGCTGCAACGCGCGCTCGCCGCCGCCGGCCTGGAGTACAAGGAGAACCCGGGCGAAGGCGCGTTCTACGGGCCGAAGATCGAGTTCACGCTGAAGGACAGCATCGGGCGCGAATGGCAGTGCGGCACGGTGCAGGTGGACTTCTCGATGCCCGCGAGCTTAGGCGCCGAGTACGTCGCCAAAGACGGCTCACGGCGCACGCCGGTGATGGTCCACCGGGCGATACTGGGGTCGCTCGAACGCTTCATCGGGATTCTGATCGAGCACTACGCGGGGCGGTTGCCGCTGTGGCTGGCGCCGGTGCAAGCGGCGGTGTTGAACATCACCGAGGCGCAAGCGGACAAGGTGCGCGACCTCGTCCGAACGCTCGGCGAGCAAGGCCTGAGGGCGGTTTCCGACTTGAAAAACGAGAAGATAGGCTATAAGATTCGCGAGCACACGCTGGCTCGTGTGCCGTATTTACTGGTCGTCGGTGACCGAGAAGTCAAGGAGAACACCGTCGCTGTACGCAAGCAGAGCGGCGAAGATCTCGGCGCGATGCCGCTGACTGATTTCCTGAAACAGATTGAGCCGGAGCTGAAACCGGCGCGGCCTTAGGAGGTATCTGATTCGCACAATAAGGAGAAACCGCCTGAATGAGGAGATTACGTATCCTCGAGTTCGCTTGATCGGCAAGGACGGTGAAAACCACGGAGTCGTGCCGACAAGCGACGCGAAGCAGGTTGCTGATGAAAGCGATCTCGACCTCGTCGTGTTGGCGCCGGACGCCGACCCGCCGGTGTGCAAGATCATGGATTTCGGCAAGTTCAGGTTCAACCAGGACAAAAAAGCCCAGCAAACCCGCAGGAGACAGAAAAGCTTTCAGGTCAAGGAGATCAAGTTCAGGCCCGGAACCGACGCCGCCGATTATCAGACTAAGTTGAAGAGCCTGAGACGATTCCTGAGCGGTGGAGACAAGACGAAAGTAACCGTTCGTTTCCGGGGACGTGAGATGGCGCACCAGGACCGGGGGCTGATGATGCTTCGGCGCGTTGAAAACGATTTGCAGGATTACGGTTTCGTCGAGCAGCACCCCAAGTCGGAAGGACGGCAAATGGTGATGGTGCTGGCGCCGCTGAAGAAATAGTGCGATGGTGGAAACAACACAATGCCGAAAATGAAGACGAATCGCGGAGCCGCAAAACGCTTCCGCAAGACCGCTTCGGGGATGTTTCGCAAGCATCACTCGTACGCGCGCCACATACTCACCAAGAAGAGCGCCAAGCGCAAGCGCGGTTTGCGCTCGCCTTCGCTGATACACGGCAACGACTCCCGCCAGGTGAGCAAGCTGCTGCCGTACGCCTGACCGGGCCGGAGCGTTTCAATGCCCAGAGTGAAACACGGCGGCGACGCTCACGCGCGGCGCAAGAAAATCAAGAAGAAAGCAAAGGGCTACTACGGCGCGCGCAGCAAGCTGTTCCGCGTCGCCAAGCAAGCCGTCATCAAAGCCGGGCAGTACGCCTATCGTGACCGCCGTCGGCGCAGGCGGGAATTTCGCGCCTTGTGGATCATCCGAATCAACGCCGCGGCACGCGGTTTCGGCCTGTCGTACAGCCGCATGATGAGCGGTCTTGCCAAGCAAGGCATCGAGTTGGACCGCAAAACCCTTGCTGATCTTGCGGTGCATGATTTGGACGCGTTCGGCAAGCTGGCCGAGAAGGCCAAAGCCGCTTCTTAAGATCGCGCACCCGGGATTGCCGCCGCGGCGCCGAGGCGGCGAAAGGCGGGCCTTTCTTACCGCGGGCTTTGCAGGCAATCGCGGAACGCCGATGAACGAAGCGTTTGAGTCCGGCACAGATGAGAGATGAGCTTCAAACACTGACGCAGCGTGCGCTTGAAGAGATTGCCGCCGCCGGCGACCTTGAAGCGATCGAGCGGCTGCGCGTGCGTTACCTCGGGCGCAAAGGAGTGGTGACCGAACGTTTGAAGTCGCTCGGCGCCTTGCCGCCCGACGAGCGGCGTGAAGCCGGTCGCATCGTCAACGAAGCCAAGCAAAGCCTGGAACGGGCGTTCACGTCACGCAAGTGCGAGCTCGCCGAGTCGGCGGCGGCGCGGCGTGCGACGCAGGAGCGCATCGACGTCGGCCTGCCCGGCAGGGGAGGCGATTGCGGCGCCTTGCATCCGGTGACCCTGACCCTGCGCCGAATCCGCCGCTTTTTCCTGCGCGCCGGCTTCGAGATCGCCGAAGGCCCGGAGATCGAGGACGATTTCCATAATTTCGAAGCGTTGAACATCCCCCCCCATCATCCGGCGCGTGCGATGCACGACACTTTTTATTTGGAAGACGGGAGACTGCTGCGCACCCACACCTCGCCGGTGCAGATTCGCGTCATGAAGAGGCGTCCACCGCCGTTGCGCGTGATTGCACCGGGGCGCGTGTACCGTTGCGACTCCGACATGACGCACAGCCCGATGTTCCATCAGGTCGAAGGGCTGGCCGTTGACGCCGACGTGTCGTTCGCCGACCTCAAGAGCATCGTCAAGACGTTCCTGCGTTCGTTCTTCGACGACGAACAGCTGCACGTTCGTTTC
>CAZKLI010000175.1:0-2739 GCA_964553575.1 uncultured Chromatiales bacterium | reverse complement strand
AAGTGACGTTGAGCCTGACCGACTTCATTTTGTCTGGCGGCCAGACGGCGAGGTTCGAGGTGTCGGTCGAGGGTGACGGGTTGACGTTGCAGGGCGGCGTGACAAGCCGTGAAGTGTCTTTGGACGCGGCCAAGGTGACGGTCGAGGTGACGGTCTCGGCTTCCAGGGCGGCGAAAGGCGCCGGGTGGCTGACGGCGCGCGCAATCGGCGGCGTCGAATTGTCGGAAGCGACGGGGTTGCCGATAGAAGTGCTGCGGAGCGACGTCAGATTGCGAATCAGGGTGTTTCTCGAAGGCGCGCTTGAGTGAGCTGCGCCCGAGTCCGTGGTTGGGTCCGCGGTTGCGGGGTTACGGATCTTGAGGGTGCGTGTTGACCACACAAGTTTGTGCACGAGATCAGAGAGACGTGAGATAAAGTAAAAACCCGCTCCGGGCGGTGAAGCGCCGGGTTGAATGTTTTGGTCTCCGGGAATGAGGCAGATGAACGCGGAGTTGGCAGACGTTGGTCGGCTGTTGAGGCGTCAAATTGATACGAAATCCATTGCGGATTTATGTATATAATTCCCTGATGAATGTACCGGATTTCAGCGAGCCTGGACCAAGACGATTCATGCACACGTGCCCCACGCGCATCAAGATTTGCGGGCTGACCCGCCGCGAAGACCTCGAATACGCCGCGTTTCTCGGCGTCGACGCGGTCGGCCTGGTGTTTCAGGCGCAAAGCCCGCGCCGGCTCGACCCTGAGGCGGCGGCGGCGTTGCTGCGCCGGCGCCCGGCGTTCTTGTCGGTGGTCGCGCTGTTCATGGACGCGGGCCGCGACCGGGTGCAGGCGGTGCTCGACCGGGTCGCGGTCGATTTTCTCCAGTTCCACGGCACCGAGGCGCCGGATTTCTGTGCGTCTTTCGGCTTGCCGTACGTCAAGGCGGTGCCGATGGGGTCGGTCGCCGACGCCGTCTCTTACGCGCGGGCGTATCGTGACACCGCAAGCGCGTTCGTGGTTGATTCAAACCGCGCGGGGGAAACCGGCGGCACCGGCAAGACGTTCGATTGGAACGCGCTGGCTCACGCGGGCGAGCTGCCGTTGATCCTCGCCGGCGGCTTGACGCCGGACAACGTCGCCGAAGGCGTCCGACGTCTGCGACCGCTCGCGGTTGACGTCGCAAGCGGCGTCGAGTCGGCCAAGTCAGCCAAGTCAGCTGGGGGCGTCAAGGATCATCGCCTGATGCGCGAGTTCGTCGCCGCGGTGCGCGTCGCCGACAAGGACGTTGGAGCGGATGCCGGCCACGGCGTCGGCCACGACGCCAGCCAAGACGTTGGGGAGGGCGACGATGCCGCAGCGTAAATCTGCTTCCGGTCAGCCCGAAGCAAGCCGTCCCGACGCCGCCGGGCATTTCGGCGTCTATGGCGGGCGCTTTGTCTCCGAGACCCTGATCCGCCCGCTCGAAGAACTCGAACGCGCCTATCGCCGTTACCGCGCCGACCCCGAATTCCAAGCCGAGCTCAACGATAACCTCGCCAATTACGTCGGCAGGCCGAGCCCGCTGTACCACGCCGGGCGTTGGAGCTCGCATCTCGGCGGCGCGCAGATCTACCTCAAGCGCGAAGACCTCAATCACACCGGCGCACACAAGATCAACAACGCGCTGGCGCAGGTGCTGCTCGCCAAGCGCATGAACAAGACGCGCGTGATTGCCGAGACCGGCGCCGGACAGCACGGGGTCGCCACCGCGACCGCCGCCGCGCGCTTCGGCCTCGAATGTGTGGTGTTCATGGGCGTCGAGGACATCCGCCGGCAAAGTCCGAACGTCTATCGCATGAAACTGCTCGGCGCCGAGGTCGCGCCGGTTTCGAGCGGTTCGCGGACTCTCAAGGACGCGATGAACGAAGCGTTGCGCGACTGGGTGACCTACGTGGACGACACGTTCTACGTCATCGGCACCGTCGCGGGGCCGCACCCGTACCCGATGATGGTGCGCGATTTCCAGTCGGTGATCGGGCGCGAGGCGCGCGAGCAGATGCTTGAGACGACCGGCGCGTTGCCGCGTGCCCTGGTCGCCTGCGTCGGCGGCGGCTCGAACGCGATGGGGTTGTTTTATCCGTTTCTCGAGGACGAAGGCGTCGAGATGTACGGCGTCGAGGCGGCGGGACACGGCCTCGACGGCGACGAGCACGCGGCGTCGCTCGTCGCCGGGCGTCCCGGCGTGCTGCACGGCAACCGCACCTACCTGCTCGAGACCGACGACGGGCAGATCATGCCGACCCATTCGGTCGCCGCCGGGCTCGACTACCCCGGGGTCGGGCCCGAACACGCGTGGCTCAAGGACACCAACCGCGCTTCCTACGTCGCAGTGGACGACAAGGAGGCACTGCTCGGCTTCCACGCATTGACGCGCTGGGAGGGCATCATTCCCGCGCTCGAGACCAGCCATGCCCTGGCTTTCGCCGAACGTCTCGCGCCGAAGTACGCGCGCGGCGAAAGCATCCTGCTGAACCTGTCGGGTCGCGGCGACAAGGATCTCGACACGGTCGCCGCGATCGAGGGCATTGACCTGTGAACCGTCTCGCTGAACGTTTCGGGCGTCTGCGCACCGCCAAGCGCGCCGCGCTGGTGCCGTACATCACCGCCGCCGACCCGCGGCCGCAAGACACGGTTGCGTTGATGCACGTCCTGGTCGAGGCCGGCGCCGACGTGGTCGAACTGGGCGTGCCGTTCTCGGACCCGATGGCCGACGGACCGGTC
>CAZKLI010000174.1:0-3714 GCA_964553575.1 uncultured Chromatiales bacterium | reverse complement strand
CCGGTTCGAGCCGCTTCTACCTGTCGCTCGAAGACAACCTGATGCGGATTTTCGCCGGCGACAAAGTCAAGGCCGTCATGAGCAAGCTCGGCATCGAGGCCGGCGAAGCGATCGAGCATCCATGGGTGTCGCGCGCGATAGAGAACGCACAAGGCAAGGTCGAGGGGCATAACTTCGACATCCGAAAATCGCTTCTTGAGTACGACGACGTCGCGAACGAGCAACGCAAGGTGGTTTATCAGCAGCGCGACGAATTGCTCGACGCCGAAGACGTCGGCGACAGCGTCGAGACGATCGTGCCCGACGTCATCGGCGAGGTCGTTGACCGCCGCCTGCCGCCCGGCGCGGTCGAAGAGGACTGGGACGTCGAGGGGCTCGAGAAGACCTTGCACCGGGATTTCGGCCTCGAATGCCCGGTCGGACGGTGGAAGAAAGACGACGACGAACTGACTCAGGAGGCGTTGGCCGGGAAGATCATCTCTCAAGCCGAGCAGGTCGTCGCCGCCAAAGCCGAGACCTTCGGCGGCGAACATCTTCGCCGGATCAGCAAGATCTTGATGCTGCAGGTGCTCGATCTGCACTGGAAGGAGCATCTTGCCGCGATGGACTACCTGCGCCAGGGTATCGGCTTGCGCAGTTTCGCCCAGCGCAACCCCCGGCAGGAGTACAAGCGCGAAGCGTTCGAGATGTTCGAGACGATGCTGCAACGGGTCCGTTACGACTTCACCTCGCGCTTTCTGACGCTGCAACTTGAAAGGGCGGAAAAAGACGTCGAGGACAAGCAAGCCTCCGGGCCCGAGAAAGTCTCCTATCTTCACGCCGGCGCCGACGACGTGCTGCGTTCGCCGGGCGCCGCCGCGGGTGCGCCTCCGCCCGGACGGCCCGCCGCCCGCAAACCCGCGGCGCCGGCGACGCCCGCGCGCCGCACCGCGCAGCTGGCGCAGAAGAAAGCGGTGAAGAAAGCTTTCAGGAAAGCGGCGAAAAGGTTGACCACCGAGCAAATGCGCGCGGTCGCCGAGATGGTTTCGGCCGGGCGGCCGATGGACGAGGCGGTCGCCGCGGTCCGCAACGAGGCTGAGGACAAAGGCGGCGACGAACCGGCGCGGACGGGTGAGACCTTGCACACAGTGCGCCGCGACCAGCCCAAGATCGGGCGCAACGATCCGTGTCACTGCGGCTCGGGAAAGAAGTACAAGCATTGTCATGGCAAAGCCGCCTGAAGGGGAAGCGTTCGGGACGCCGCCGTTGCCCGTCGCCGGTGTCAGGCTCGCCTCGGCCGCCGCCGGCTTGCGCTATGAAGGGCGCGACGACGTCGCGTTGATCGAGCTGTGCGAAGGGACGGTCGCGGCGGGCGCGTTCACGCGCAACCGCTTCAAGGCCGCGCCGGTCGTCGTCGCTCAAGCGCACCTAGCCGCCGGTGCGCCGCGCTATTGCCTGATCAACGCCGGCGTGGCCAATGCGGGCCTCGGCGAGCAAGGCGTCGCCGACGCGAAACGCGCCTGTGCCGCGCTCGGCGGCTTGGCCGGCGTGCCCGCCGAAGCCGTGCTGCCGTTCTCGACCGGGGTCATCGGCCTGCGTCTGCCCGTCGAGCGGGTCGAGGCGGCGCTGCCTGATTTGCTGGCGGGATTGTCGGACGCCGCGTGGGGTGACGCCGCGCGCGCCATCATGACGACCGACACCGCGCCGAAGACCGCCGGCGTCTCGTGGAAGTGCGGCGACGCGGCGGCGACGATCACCGGCGTCGCCAAGGGGGCGGGCATGATTCATCCCGATATGGCGACGATGCTCGCTTTCATCGCCACCGACGTCGAGATCAGCGCCGACGAAGCCCGGCGTCTGCTCGCCGGCGCCTGCGCGACGTCGTTCAATTCGATCACGGTCGACGGCGACACCTCGACCAACGACGCGTGCACGTTGTTTGCGACCGGTCGCTCGGGATTGCGGTTCCGTGAGTTCGACGACGTTCAGCGCACGACGTTTGTCGCTGCGTTGGGGCAGGTCGCGCAGACGCTTGCGCAGGCGATTGTCCGCGACGCCGAAGGCGCGTCGCGCTTTGTAACCGTCGAGGTCGAGAGTGCACCCGACGCGGCGACGGCGCGTGCGGTCGCGATGACGGTCGCCGGCTCGCCGCTGGTCAAGACCGCGTTGTCCGCCGGCGATCCGAACTGGGGCAGGGTGCTCGCGGCGATCGGCCGCGCGCCGGTCGAGGCGGCGGTCGAGAAGGTGGACTTTTATTTCGGCGACGCCTGCGTCGTCGAAAAAGGCGCGCTTGCCCCCGGCTACGACGAGGCGCAGGGCGTTGCGGCGCTCGCCGGCCCGGAGGTGGTCATCCGCATCGTGCTCAACACGGGCGACGCTTCGACGCGGGTGTGGACTTCCGACCTGACCGCCGACTACGTGCGGATCAACGCCGACTACCGTTCCTGAGGTTTGCCCGAGATTGCCCGGCGTTACACGTTTTTGTCCCAAGCCGCCTTCACTTGGCGGGTGAGAACTTGAATCGCCGCTTGCGCGAGTCTTTTGCGCGTTCTTGCATCGGCGCGACCCTTGTGAGCAGGGTGAGCGAGGCGGGCGTCGCCGGGCGAGCCTTTGCGCATTCTTGGAAGCGTCGAATGAGGCCGGGTTGTCTTTCGGCCCCGCTCGAGTACATGTTCGAGTCTGTGCCCGAATATGTACCCGAGTATGTACCTAAATATGTACTCCGGGTTTTTACCTTTCTTTGCGCCGTGCGCGGTTTTCCGTCGCGGCGCCGTTCGGTGTGACCGGCGACGCGGTCCACGTTGTCCTCGGCGTCGTCAGGCGCGGCGGGCGGGTTCTGGTCGCGTGGCGCGACGAGGGGCGTCATCAGGGCGGGTGCTGGGAATTTCCCGGCGGCAAGGTCGAGCCGGGAGAGACGCCTGAATGTGCGTTGCGCCGTGAATTAAGCGAGGAGCTCGGCGTCGCCGCCGAGGTCGGGGCCCCACTGATTGCTTTCACCTACGATTACGGCGACCGCAAGCTGCTGCTCGACGTACGCGAAGCCTGCATCGACCCCCGCATCGACCCCTGCATCAATCATGCCCCCGCCGCGGGCGGCCGGCGGGTCGAATGGCGCGAGGTCGAGCGCTTGTCGGCGGATGAGTTTCCGCCCGCCAACCGCGCGATTCTGAACGCACTCAAGCTGCCGCACGAGTACGCGGTTACGCCTGATGTCGGGCCTGACGTTGGGCCCGCCGCCGGGGCGCGAAACGCACGCGGCGAGTTGGAGCGATGGCTCGACAAGGTGCTGGCGGGCGGCGTCCGCCTGATCGTGTTCCGGGCGAAGGGCGCCGATGACCGAACCTACCGCCGGACCGCCGAGGTCTTAATCTCACGCGCGCAAGACGCCGGCGCGCAGCTGCTGCTCCACGACCGCCCTCAGGACGTCGAACGCCTCGGTGCGGCGGGGGTGCATCTGAGCCGACGCGCGTTTCAGCGTTGTTTCGCCGCTGCACCTCTTGCACGACGTGCGAGCGGCTGGCTTGCGGTGTCGTGTCACGACGCCGAGGCGCTGCACCTTGCCGAGCGGGCGGGCGCCGATTTCTGCGTGCTCGGGCCGGTGAGGCGCGTGCCCGACCACGGTGAGGCGATCGGGTTCGGCGCGTTTGAGCGCATCGTTCGCGGCGCTTCGGTTCCGGTCTATGCACTCGGCGGTATGCGCCGCGAACGATGCGCTCAAACGCGCCGAACCCGATC
>CAZKLI010000173.1:0-6437 GCA_964553575.1 uncultured Chromatiales bacterium | reverse complement strand
GCTTCAGCCGGGGCGGGGCGCCAAACACCGGCAATCTTCCGGCAGTCGGTCTTGGCGGATACGCCCGGAAGCTGCCGAAAGTTGCATTTGTCCGCCCGGCGCGTCCGTTCGTCCCCGTCGGCGGATTCGCCGCCGGCTTTATGTGGCATATTAAGAGGCAATCTCAAGGCAACCACCGGGGCAACCGCCGGGAGGAAATCGTGTCCGATTCAGACGTCGGCAAGAATGACAAGTATATTTATCTGGGGGTAATCCTCGCCGTCGTGACTTTCGTCGGCTTGATTATTTACGCCGACAGGAAAATTCCGAACTTGCTCGGTGAATGGCGGGGGCTCAATCAAACGATTTCCGACATCAAAGGGCTCAAGGAATGGGAGAAGACGGTGTACATCACCGAACAAAAAGACCGCCGCTTTCGCGGACACTTTGAATACAGCGAAGGGCGTAAGGATTTCTTCGGCGTGATTCATCCCGGCAACCGCCGTTTCACTTGGGTTGCAAGCGACAGCAGAGGATACAATTTCGGTCGCATTCACTGGCGCAATAAAATCAGCACCTGCTACGTCGAACCCTGGGAAGAAGCCACCGCAGGCTGCGTGGTCTTAAGGAGAGACTGACGATTCATTGTCGATCGGCCGGCGTATCACGGCCGCCGCAACCACTAAAAAATAACGGAGGATCAAAAATGCGTTCCACTTTATTAAACATCGCCTTGCCGCTCATGCTGTTCGGCGCCGTCGCGGCGGCCAACGCCGAAACGCCGGCGGATGCCGCGGCCGGCGCCAAGGCCAATGTCGAGGCCGGCGATAAGGCTGGTGTTGAGGCCGGCGCCAAAGTCGATGCTAAGGCCGATGCCGCGGCCGATTCCACGGCTGGGGCCATGGCCGGCGACGCCGAGGCGGGCAAGCGGGTCTTTATCAAATGCGGGGTCTGTCACGCCGTTGAGAAGGACGTCTCCAAAATAGGGCCGAGTCTTCACGGCGTCATGGGGCGCAAGGCCGGCACGCTCGCGAGCTATCCGAATTATTCGGACCAGCTAAAAGCGTCGGGCGTGGTCTGGGACGAAAAGGCCATCATTGAGTTCGTCAAGAATCCGAGGACTTTCATCAAGAATACGCGGATGCTGTTCATCGGCTTGAAGGACGACAAAGAGATCGCAAACCTGCTGGCCTATCTCAACACTGTCAAATAGGCGTTAAGTAGGCGGAGGCGGCGGACTGAAACGCCGCCGGTCTTGTCCGGTCTTGCCCGATTTTGCTTGAGGTCGTTTCCGGGGTTTGTTTCTTCGGCGGGGTTACTTCTTTCGCCGCCCGCCGAGCAGCTGCTGCGACGGCGAGTACCCGTAAACCGCAAGGGCGATGAGCAGCACGGTCGCCCCGACGACGATGGTCATCGCCTCGGCGTTGAATTCAGAATAGAGCGAAAAGCGGATCAGTTCGACCGCGTGGGTGAACGGGTTGTAGAGGCAGATGTTGTAAAGCAGGACGCTCGACTCCTTGATTCGCCACAACGGATACAGCGCCGACGACGTGAAGAACATCGGGAAAATCACGAAGTTCATGATGCCCGCGAAGTTTTCGAGCTGCTTGATCAGCGACGACAGGAACAGCCCGATTGCGCCGAGCATCAAGCCGGTCACCAGCAGCACCGGCAGCAGGGTGAGGTAGCCGCCGGGCGGCGGGCGGACTTCCCAGAACCACGCGATCAGCAGGAATACATAGACTTGCAGGATTGAAATCAACGCGCCCGAGAACAGCTTGCTTACCAGCAAGTACCAGCGCGGCAACGGACTGGTCAGCAGTATCCTCATGCTGCCCATTTCGCGGTCATAGACCATCGAGAGTGAAGTCTGCATACCGCTGAACAGTTGAATCATGCCGATCAGCCCCGGCGTGATGTACTCCTCGTACAGCACGTAGGTCTCGTAAGGCGGAATGATTGAGACTCCGAGCACCGAGCGGAATCCCGCGGCGAAGATGAACAGCCACACCAGCGGCCTGACCAGCGCCGCGACGAAACGTTCGCGTTGCTGCAGAAAGCGCAGCACTTCTCGGCTCGCTATCGCCGACAGGCAGCGGTAAAAGGCGCCCGCGTCGAGTTTGCGCCCGGCCGGTTTTGCGGCGTCGGTTTTCATCACAGCAGGGTGACCAGTTGTTGTCTCATGCGCGTCGGGTCGGCGACGCCCGCGATTTCGCCGGCGTTGCCTTGTGCGACCAGCTCGCCCGCTTTCAAAAGCAGCAATTTGTCGTCGGGGGCGACTTCCTCGAGCAGGTGCGTCGTCCACAGCGCGGACAAGCCTTCGGCGCACAACGCGCGCACGTGCTTGAGAATGACGTCGCGGCTGCGTACGTCAAGGCCGAAAGTCGGCTCGTCGAGTATCAAAAGCTCGGGTTTCTGCATCAACGCGCGCACAATTTCGATGCGCCGTGCTTGACCGCCGCTCAGCTTGCGAATCTTGTCGTTCAAGTGATCGAGCATGTCGAGCCGTTCGAGTTCCTCGTGCGCACGGCGCTTCGCCTGCACCAACGGCATGCCGTGCAGCCCGGCGAAGTATTTGAGGTTCTGCCACACCGTCAAATCCGCGTCGAGCGAACGTTGCTGGAACACGACGCCGAGGTGCCTGAGCGCCTTGCCCGGCTGCTTTCTCAGGTCCCAGCCGTTGACCAGGATGCTCCCGCCGCCGCTGTGGTGCAGGCCGGTGATCAGCGAGAACAAAGTGGTCTTGCCCGCACCGTTGTGGCCGAGCAGAACCATGAACTCGCCGCGTGCAATCGAGAAGTCAAGCGACTTCAGCGCTTGGAACTTTCCGTACGAGTGGCTGAGGTTTTTCGCTTCGAGAGCGGGGGGGCGTTCGGCGTTGGAAGTCATGCGCGCAAGGCCGTCGGTTCAAAGGTCTCTGACCACGACCCCCCACGGATAGCGCCCCACCGGAACCGACTTGAGCACGCGCAGTTTTTCGGTGTCGATCACCGAAACGTCGTTGCTGACGCCGTTGGTCGAATACAGGCGGCTGCCGTCGTCGCTGAAAGCGAGTTGCCATACGCGCTGACCGACCAGCAAGTATTTTTCGATCTCGTAAGTTTTCGCGTTGATGACCACGACCCGGCTCGCCGGGCCGAGCGCGACGAAAGCCCGTGAGTCGTCGTTGTTGATGCGTACGCCGACCGGCTGGATCGCCTCGGGCTTGACGCCGGGAATCTTGAACGATATTTCCTTGATGATCTTGCGCGTGGCGTCTTCGATTACGTGCACCGTGCCGCCGACCTCGGCCGAGACCCAGACGTGTTTTCCGTCACGGGTGAACTCGGCGAAGCGCGGGCGCGACCCGACCAGTACGTTGTCGGTAACCTTGCTGGTCAGGGTGTCGATGAAATGCGCCATGTTGGTCGTCTCCGAGGTGTTGACCAGCGTCTTGCCGTCGGGGCTGATGCCCAAACCTTCGGGCTCGACCCCAACCGGTATCTCGCCTTTGATCTTGCGTGTCGCGATGTCCACGATGGTGATGAGATTGTCGTCCTCGTTGGCGACGTACAGCGTTTTTCCGTCGGGCGACAGAATCATCAGCTCGGGGTCGGGCCCGGACGGCAGCGTGCCTGAAAGTTTGAGCACGTCGAGGTCGAGTATCTGAATCCGGTCGTCGTCGCTCGCGCAAATGTACAGCAGTTTTCGGTCCTTGCTGAGCGCGATGCCCCTCGGGCGTTGCCCGACTTTGACGACGTCGGTAACCTCGAGCGATTCGCCGTCGATCACGCTGAGCGTATTGTCTTTCTCGTTCGACACGTAAATCACGTGCGGTGCGGCTTGCACTGCGGGTTGAGCCGCAATTTGGGCGATTGCGACGCTCAGCAGCGCCGCGGCGAAAAGCAGAGGTTTGGTTTTCATTGCGTTGTTTCCTCCAGTCGGCATGAAGTTTCCCGTTTATCGTATCCCAGCGTGTCGAGCACCGAGCGTTCGTGCAGGAACTGGCTCTGCGGCGACACCGACACCAGCGATTTCGGGGAAGTGAGCAGTATCGGCTGGCGCAGTTGCAGATTCCACGAGCGAAACGACATTTTCTGTCCTTTGTATCCCGCAAATTCAAAACGCTTGCCGCGGATGTAGCCGGCGATACCATCGTTGTCGGCCGAGTTCGTGCGGGTGACCGCTTCGCCGATGATGCGCACCGCCGACCATACGCCGTAGTCTTTTTCCGACATCTTGCGCCCGAAGTTCCTGAAGAAGCGGCTTTGTATCTGCGCCGCGCCCCATTGTTCGTGGCTGCGGTGCCAAGCGACCGGGGTCAGTCCCTGGGTGCCTGCGACCAGACCCGGCGTCCAAGTACGGTACATCAGGTACTCGCCGAACTCGCCGATGACGTCGGCGACGACGAGCACGTCGTACTCGACGTCCTGGGTGAACAGCGGCACGGTCGAAGCCGCGGTGCGGCGCATGTCGGGGCCGTATTTCCACGGCTTCTCGGCGACGATTTTGCCGCCGAACTTCTTCGCCGAGCGGCGCACCGCCGCCGCAAAACCGGCGTCGTCGTTCCTGCGTCCGACAACCAGGAACCATCGGTTCCATTTCTTGGCGACCAGGTACTGTGCAAGGGCGTCGGCGCGCATCGAATGGCTCGGTGTAACGTGCAGCACGTTGCGGCGGCAGTCGTCGGTGCGCAAGCGGTCGTCTTCGGCGCCGACGTTGTAGAACCACGATTGCTTGCCCCGCTCGGAGCCGGCCATTGCAAGCAGGTCGGCGGTGCCGACGTCGAGGATGAAGTGCCGGATGCCTTTTGAGAATTCCTCGTCGAACGTTTTCTGCACGTTGTCCTCGGGCTTGAGGATGACGTTGCCGAGCATGTAGCGGTGTCCGAGAAATTGGCCGGTGGTGTTGTTGTCCTCGACGCCTTGGCCTCCGCCGAGCACGCCGTCGTCTTCGGGAGGCAGTTCGAGATTCGACAGCTTCGGCGGCGTTTCGGCGGCGTGTTTGATGTAGATCATCTTGATGGTGTGCTTGACTTGGGCGCCGGCTGTGACCGGCGTAGCCGCAAGCGCCGCGAACAACGCCGCGAATGCAAGCGTCGCAGCGACGCGGCTGGTTCGGTGAACGGCGCTTTCGGACATGATCTTGTATCTGCGCGGTTGTGTGACGTCGCCTGGAACGTCCGCCGGGGCGGCGTTTCAAGCGAACGGGCAATGATACTATAAGCGAGGTTGCTGCAATTTAAGAGGGCACTTGACGTGGTTGATTTCAAAGACTCGGTCGGCAAAGGTTCGACCGGAGAAAACGAAGCGTATCCGGTGCACGCGCTGCTGATGCAGTGGCTGATTTTCGCCACGGTGCTGGCAATTTCACTGTGGATCGCTTGGCAGCACCAACTGGTGCAGGACGTCGTGCGCACCGACCCGACCGGGCTTTCCCTGGTCATCGCCGCAATCTTCTTCGGCGGCACCGCACATTGCGCTGCGCGCAGCTTGTTCTTGTCCTCGCAACTGAACGAACTCGGCGTTCTCGTCGTCGGTGCGTCCGGCTTGCGTCTCGACGGCGACCGGCTGTGCCTCGGCGAACGTCCGGTGAAACGCTCCCTGGTCAGCGACTACGTCGCCGGCGTTTGGCGCCGGCGGCTTTCCGGCGGCGTCGCGTCGCGCTTTGAAGACGTATTGGTCGAGAAAGCGACCGGCACCCACGAGACCGGCTGGTTTTTCGCCGGCCTGTTGATCAAGCTCGGACTGCTCGGCACGGTCATCGGTTTCATCCTGATGCTGACTTCGGTCTCGGGCTCTTTGTCTTTCGACCCTTCCGAGGTGCACGTGCTGTTCAGTGAGATGACGCGCGGCATGAGGGTCGCGTTGGATACCACGCTGGTCGGATTGCTCGGCACCATGCTGCTCGGCTTTCAATACTTGATGCTCGACCGCGGCGCCGACCGCTTGTTGTCGAACACGGTGAGTTTCGCCGAGCGCCTGTGCAGGGACGAAGCCGGGCGCGGCGCGCAGGAGAAATAAAAGTCATGGCGTTCATGCGAAACAGGCGGACGAGCGAGATAGACCCGTTCACCGACTTGCTGTTCAACGCGCTGCTGATTTTTACTTTCTTGTTCCTGGTTACGATCATGTTTCTGAATCCACCGACGAAAACCGGCGCGGTTGAATTGAAGGCCGAGTACATCGTGACGGTGAAATGGCCGGACAACGTGCCCGACGACGTTGACACCTGGGTCGAGGACCCCGACGGGCGGGTTCTTTGGTTCAGGAACACCGAGGAAGGCTTCATGCATCTCGATCGCGACGACCGCGGCCTTGCGAACGACGTGCTGGAGGTTGACGGGCGGCAGGTCGTCAACCCGATCAATCAGGAAATCGTGACGTTTCGCCGGGTGGTGCCCGGGGAGTACGTCGTGAATCTCCACTACTACAAATCGAACAGCAACCGTCCGGTGACCGTCGAGGTCAGCTTCGCCA
>CAZKLI010000172.1:0-7233 GCA_964553575.1 uncultured Chromatiales bacterium | reverse complement strand
TGTATCGCCTCGGCGTAGCGTGCGTCGTGCGCGGCGCGCCTAAGGTCGTGGCGCCGGCGCCGCTCGCGCGCGAATTGCGCCCGCTCGTGCTTCGTGCGTGAAACCCGCGTTTCAATCATCTCGATACAGTCGGCCGGGCACGGCGCGACGCACAATTCGCAGCCGATGCACTCAGGTTCAACGACGGCGTGCATGAAAGTATGCGCACCGACGATTGCGTCCACCGGACAGGCTTTTATGCACAGCGCGCAGCCGATGCATTCATCTTCGTCTATAACGGCGACTCGTTGCATCGGTCGCAAAGAGGTTCGCGGGGAGGGCGTTGCGGTTTTCACGCGGTTCGGCGTTCCCGTCTTACTTGACTTTCATGCCGGCTTCGGCGCCCTCGTCCGGGGAAAGCAAAAAGATTTCACCCTCTCCGGCGGCGAGCACCATGCCCTGGGACACGCCGAAGCGCATTTTGCGCGGTTTCAGATTCGCCACGACCACGACCAGCCGCCCGGCGAGGTCGGCGGCTTTGTAAGACGACTTGACGCCGGCGAGCACGGTGCGTGTTTCATCGCCGAGGTCCACTTCAAGGCGCAGCAGCTTATCGGCTCCCTCGACGTCTTCGGCCTTGACGACGCGGGCGACGCGCAGGTCGAGCTTCTGGAAATCCTCGATCGTGATTTCCTTTCCGGCGCCGGCCGTCCCGCCGGTTGCCTCGTCGGTTGTCGGGGCGGTGCGCCCGGCTTGGGCCGTGTCGGCGATCATCTTGTTGACGGCGTCTTTTTCTATGCGGGTCATCAGCGGCCTGAAACGGTTTATCCGGTGGCGTTCTTTCGTGAACGGCAGCTCGTTCCAGCGCGTGATTTTAACCCCGAGGAAGTCTTCGGCTTTCGTGCTTGTTGCGGGCAGCACGGGTTTCAGGTAGAGCATGATGCGTGCAAACAGCAGCAGGCCGAGACTGCAAACCTCATGCAGCGCGCGAGAAGCGCCGTCTTGTTTCACCGCGTCCCACGGCTTGTGCCGGTCTATGTATTGGTTGGCCCGGTCGGCGAGCGCTGAAATTTCCCGGACGGCGAAAGCATATTCCAAGGTTTCGTAGAACTCGGCGATGCGTTCGCCGGCGCCGACGGATTCGCGGTTCAGCGGGTGGTCGTTCACCTCGTCGGAGCACAGCAGCTCGCCTTCGAAATAGCGGTGTATGAAACCCGCGCAGCGGCTTGCGATGTTGACGATCTTGCCGATCAAGTCGCTGTTGACGCGCTGCACAAAGTCGTCGAGGTTGAGGTTGAGATCCTCGACGCCGCCGCTCAGCTTCGCCGCGAAGTAATAACGCAGATACTCCGGGTCGAGATGGTTGAGGTAAGTGCGGGCGGTGATGAAAGTGCCCCGCGACTTGGACATTTTTTTCTTGTTGATCGTAAGAAAGCCGTGGCAATGCAGCGCGGTCGGTTTTCGGAAGTCCGCGCCTTCGAGCATCGCGGGCCAGAACAGGGCGTGGAAGTACGCGATGTCCTTGCCGATGAAGTGGTGCAGCTCGGTCGGGCTTTGCACCCGCCAGTAGCGGTCGAAATCGAGGTTTTCGCGTTCACAGTACTGCTTGAAGCTCGCCATGTAGCCGATGGGTGCGTCCAGCCACACGTAAAAATATTTGCCGGGGTGGTCGGGTATCTCGAAACCGAAATAGGGGGCGTCGCGGGAGATGTCCCAGTCGCGCAGCCCTTCGTCGAACCATTCGCCGAGCTTGTTGCGGATCGCCGGCTGGACGCCGGCGCTTTTGAGCCAATCGCTCAGGCTGTCGCCGAAGCGCGCCAGCTCGAAGAAATAATGTTCGGATTCGCGTTTCACCGGTTCGGCTCCGCTGAGCACCGAACGCGCGTTTTTCAGTTCCCCCGGCGTGTAGGTTGCACCGCAGGCTTCGCAGCAATCGCCGTATTGATCCTCGGCGCCGCAACGCGGGCAGTCGCCGCGGATGAAACGGTCGGGCAGGAACATTTCCGCTTGTTCGTCGTACGCTTGCACGACGCTGCGCGAGGAAATCAACCCTTTGTCTTTGAGCCGGCGGTAAATCAGGTTGGAAAACTCCCGGTTTTCCTCCGAATGCGTCGTGTAGTAGTTGTCGAAGCGGATCAGGAAGTCGTCGAAATCCTTGAGATGTTCGGTGGTAACCCGGTTGATCAGCGTTTCCGGCGTGACGTTTTCCTCCCGGGCTTTGAGCATGATCGGCGTGCCGTGCGCGTCGTCGGCGCAGACGTAGTGGCACTCGTGGCCTCGAAGACGCTGGAATCTCGCCCAGACGTCGGTTTGAATGTATTCGAGCAGGTGCCCGAGATGAATCGGGCCGTTGGCGTACGGGAGCGCGCTGGTTACCAGTATTTCGCGTTTTTCGGTCATTGCCGTCGTCGGTCGGGGTGCGCCGGGGAAACAATTTCATAGTATATAATGACGCCCGGAATTTACCGGTTCAAATCAAAAATCTCACGCTGAAAACCTTTCGGAAGCTCTTTTTTCCCGAAACATGTCCGACAAAGCCGCAGTAGAAGCCTTGCTCAAAGAGGTTGTGGACCCGCATACGGGCAAAGACCTGCTTGCCGGCGGGGCGGTTCGCGACGTTTCGGTCGCCGGCGATAAGGCGACGATAGACGTTGTGCTGGGTTACCCGGCGCACGGATACGCCGGACGGCTGACCGGGATAATCAAGGAGAAACTGCAGGCCCTGCCGGACGTGCGCGACGGCGAAGTGAACGTCAGCTGGGAGATTCAGGCGCACGCGGTGCAAAAAAGCCTCAAGCCGATGGAGAACGTCAAGAACGTCATCGCCGTCGCTTCGGGCAAGGGCGGCGTCGGCAAATCGACGACCGCGGTCAATCTGGCGCTTGCGTTGTCGGCGGAGGGTGCGACGGTGGGTCTTCTCGACGCCGATATCTACGGCCCCAGCCAGCCGACGATGCTGGGCATCAAGGGCCATCCCGAGTCGAAAGACGGCAAGACCCTGGAGCCGATCGAAAACCACGGTCTTCAGGCGATGTCGATCGGGTTCCTGATTGAAGAGGAAACGCCGATGATTTGGCGCGGCCCGATGGTGACCCAGGCGCTTGAACAGCTGCTGAACGACACCAACTGGCGTGACTTGGATTACCTCGTGATTGACTTGCCGCCGGGCACCGGCGACGTGCAGCTGACGCTGGCGCAGAAGATTCCCGTCAGCGGCGCGGTTATCGTGACCACGCCGCAAAACATCGCGTTGCTCGACGCACGCAAAGGCGTGAAGATGTTTGAAAAGGTGGACGTGCCGTTGCTGGGAATCGTCGAGAACATGAGTCTGCATATATGCAAGAAATGCGGCTACGAAGAGCCTATTTTCGGCAGCGGCGGCGGCGAGATGATGGCGAAGGATTACAACGTTGAACTTCTGGGGCGTCTGCCGCTCGACGTCGGTATCCGCGAGCAGACCGACGCGGGAACGCCGCCGGTCGCCGCGGAGCCCGACGGACGCATCGCCGAGATTTATCGCGAGCTGGCGAGAAACGTGTCGGGGCGGCTTGCGGCGCGCAGCAGGGATTACTCCGCCAAGTTTCCGAAAGTCGTCATCCAGAACACCTGAAAACCCGGGTTGCGAAGAGCAAGTGGCGATCAAGTCCGATCAATGGATTCGGCGGATGGCGCTTGAGCATCGGATGATCGAGCCGTTCGAGGAACGCCAAATCAGCGCGTTGGATTCCAAGCGCGTCATCTCTTACGGAACCTCAAGTTACGGTTACGACGTGCGCTGCAGCAATCATTTCAAGGTGTTCACCAACATCAATTCGGCGATTGTTGACCCCAAGTCGTTCAGCGAAGAGAGTTTCGTCGAGGTGGAGGCGGGGGTTTGCATCATTCCGCCGAATTCGTTCGCCCTGGCCAGCACGGTCGAGCGTTTTCGCATACCCCGTTCGGTGCTGACGATATGCGTCGGCAAGTCCACCTACGCGAGGTGCGGCATCATCGTCAATGTCACCCCCCTCGAACCCGAGTGGGAAGGGCATGTAACGCTGGAGTTTTCCAACACGACCCCGTTGCCCGCCAAGATTTACGCCGACGAAGGCGTTGCACAGATGCTGTTTTTCGAATCCGACCAGGAATGCGAAGTGTCTTACAAAGACCGTAACGGCAAGTATCAGGGGCAAGCCGGCGTTACCCTGCCGAAAGCCTGAACTTTCCGAGCCTTTCTCACGCCAGTTGACTTTGGAACGCTTGCCCGTGGCGGCGCAGCAGTTCGGTGAACTCGTTCATATACGCGCGCATCGCGAGCGCCTTGAGGTGCACGACGTAGGTCGTCGAGTTTTCGAACAGGTGGGAAAGATCGAGAAAAACCAGATCTTCGTCCGCGTCCTCGCCGCGGGTCTCCGTCCGCGCCATCTGCGCGACGATGCCGACGCCGAGGTCCAGGCGGACGTAGGTCTTGATTACGTCGGTGTCCCCCGCGCTGAAAGCGACGTTTATCGGAACGCCGGCTGCGTTGAAAGTCTGTTCGACGAGGCTGCGTTCGGCGAACCCCGGCATGTAAGTAATAATCGGATGATTCGCTATTCTCTCGAGGCTCAAGGGTTTATTCCCGAGCGGGTGCTCGCGGCGCAAAATCAGCACGCGGTTCCATTCATAGCATCTAATCTTGGTGAAATCCGCGGGTAATTCCTTCTCGTCGGCGAAAATCGCAAAATCTATCTTGTTCCCGCGAAGCATGTTCAGGAATTCGGCGGGGCTGCTCTGATAGATGCTCAGGCGCACTTCAGGATATTTATTCCGAAACTCGCGAATCGCTCCGGGAAGAAAGTATCTTGCCTGGGTGTGGGTAGTCGCAATCCTGAGGTCTCCCTTACGGGCGTTCGTATGATCAAGCGCCAGTGCTTTGATGTTGTTTTCCGCGAGCAAAGCGCGCTTGATTTCCGGCAGCAACGTTTTGCACAAGGAGGTCGGCCTGACCAGACGTTTGCCGCGGCGTTCGAACAGCTTGTCGCCGAGCTCCTCTTCAAGCAGGCGCAGCTGATTGCTCAGCGCCGACTGCACCCGGAACAGCTTGTCGGCTGACGCCGAGATGTTGAGCTGATTGTCAACCAGCGTGGCGATAATCCTTAGCTGATTCAGTGTCATGGCAGGTTTCGCCCTCGTAGGCGTATCATGATTATAGATATAAATATCATTATATATCTTTTTACATGATTAGAAACTTCGTGCATGATACCTTTCAATCTCGTCGCTGCTTAACGAGGGAGACGCCATGAAAATGATTATCGCCGTCATTCAGCCCGCAAAGCTGCATGAAGTACAGGAAGCCTTGTCTCAGGTTGGAGTCAAGGGCATCACCGTCACCGACGTCAGCGGTTTCGGTCACCAGAAAGGGCATACCGAACATTATCGCGGTGCCGAATACGAAGTGAAGTTCTTGCCGAAGAAAAAATTGGAAGTGGCGGTGGCGGATGATATCTGCGAGAAAGTCGTCGAGACAATCATGCGAACCGCAAGAACCGGCAACATCGGGGACGGAAAGATATTCATCCAAGAACTTCAATCCGCGGTGCGAATCCGCACCGGTGAACGCGACGTCGACGTATTGTGACGTGCCGGCGATTAACAACGGGAAAGAAACCAGAATGAAGATTTCAAGACTTTCAGTTTTGCTCACGCTGCTCGGCTTGCCCGTGGCGGCGCTCGCCCAAGGCGACACGGGCGACACGGGCGATACCGCCTGGTTGCTGACTTCGACGGCGTTGGTTCTGTTCATGACCATCCCCGGCTTGTCGTTGTTTTACACCGGGCTGGTCAGGAGAAAAAACGCCTTGTCGGTGCTGATGCAATGCTTCACGATTACTTGCCTTGCTTCGGTGCTGTGGTTGGTAATCGGTTACAGCCTGTCGTTCAGCGACGGCGGCAGCTGGAACGTGATGATCGGCGGTTTCGATCAACTGTTTCTGCAGAACGTCTCCAGAAGCGCCATGGTGGGTACTGTTCCCGAGAGTGTGTTCGTTATGTTTCAGCTGACTTTCGCGATTATTACACCCGCGCTGATTGTCGGCGGATTCGCCGAACGCATGCGGTTTTCGGCGGTGGTGCTATTCAGCCTGCTTTGGTTGTTGCTGGTTTATTTCCCGATTTGTCACGCGGTCTGGGGTGGCGGCTGGCTCGCTGAAATGGGCTTGATGGATTTCGCCGGAGGCACGGTGGTGCATATCACCGCCGGCGTTGCAGCGCTGGTGACCGCCGTGGTGATTAAATCACGGCATGGATTTCCGAAAGTGGCCATGCCTCCGCATAATTTGGTGATTACGGTGGCGGGCGCCGGCATGTTGTGGGTCGGCTGGTTCGGCTTTAATGCGGGCAGCGCGGTCGCCGCCAACACCGACGCCGGTATGGCGATGCTGGTTACGCATGTATCGGCGGCGACGGCGTCGCTGGTGTGGATGCTGATCGAGTGGGTCAAATACGGCAAGCCGAGCGTCCTGGGCATTGTGACCGGCATGGTCGCGGGACTTGGGACGATCACGCCGGCTTCGGGGTTTGTCGGGCCTATGGGCGCACTGGTCATCGGCGCTTCGGCGGGCGCTTTGTGCTTTTTCGCGACGCAATTCATCAAGCGCGTGCTGAAAATAGACGACTCGCTCGACGTGTTCCCGGTGCACGGCGTCGGCGGCGCATTGGGTACTTTGCTGGCCGGCGTATTCGCGGCCGAGAGTCTCGGCGGTGCCGGGCTCGAAAGCACGATCGGCGCACAAGTGACAATCCAGTTGACCGGCGTCGTGTTCGTAATCGTATGGACGGTCGTGCTGACCTTCGTTGCACTGAAACTGGTTTCCGTCTTGACGCCGCTGCGGGTCGAGGAAAGCGAAGAAGTTTCGGGACTCGACATTACCCAGCACACCGAAAGCGCTTACCACTTCTGAGTGCTTCGTGCGTTTGCGCACGAGCGTTTGAGAGGCGTCGCCGCCCACGCCTTACGGGCACCCTTTGTGGGCGACGCCGCTGTTTTAATTCCCGCCGAGCAGATACCGCGCGAGTCGGTCTATATCCGCCGTTGTGCTTTGCTCCGGTTCGGCGTATTCGGTCTTGAATACAGGCACGCCGGTCGCCGCTTTCAGCTCCGCGTAGTTGTCGGTGTCGGCGTCGTCGGGTTGCGCGATGCGATTGACGACGACCGCCGCAACGTCGAGACCCCTGCGTTGCGCCGCCTCGATAGTCAACAGGGCGTGGTTGATGCAGCCGAGGCGCATGGCC
>CAZKLI010000171.1:0-2705 GCA_964553575.1 uncultured Chromatiales bacterium | reverse complement strand
CTTGAATATAGCGGGGAACTTGCTCCATGTTCAAGGCTACCTTGAATATAGCGGGGAACTTGCTCCATGTTCAAGGCTACCTTGAATATAGCGGGGAACTTGCTCCATGTTCAAGGCTACCTTGAATATAGCAGAGAACCGAAGTTGCACTCAAAGGCTAATCTTGAACAGGCTGTTCCGTCTTTGCCGCGCACGTAGTCGTCGCGCAAGACCTCATCAGCAATCCCCCAGATATACCCGGTAATCCAGTTGACTTGGGTGTTGCTCACTTCTTCTCCTTGCTTTTCACGATCACCGACGGCGCCTGCATCTCTTTCGGCGCTTCCAGGCCCATCAGTTCCAGCACGGTCGGTGCGACGCTGCTGATGTTGCAGCCGCTTGCGAGGTGATGGTTTTCGCCGTCCACGATCAGGAACGGCACCGGGTTCATCGTGTGCCGCGTATTGGGCTGGCGGGTCTCGGGGTTCAGCATTTCGTCGCAGTTGCCGTGGTCTGAGGTGATGACCACCGACCAGCCGTGCTCGGCCGCGGCGTCCACCAGGCGGCCGGTCTCGCGGTCCACGGTTTCGACCGCCTTGATGATCGGTTCGGCCACCGCGGTATGTCCCACCATGTCGGTATTGGCGAAGTTGACGACGATGAACGAGAACTCCGGGTTCGCCATTGCTTTCACCACCGCGTCGGCGACTTCTTTCGCGCTCATTTCGGGCTTGGCGTCGTAGGTCGGCACTTTCGGCGACGGAATCAGTTCGCGTTCCTCGCCGGGCAGCGGCTCTTCGGTGCCGCCGTTGAAGAAGAAGGTCACGTGCGGGTATTTCTCGGTTTCGGCGCAGTGAAACTGCTTGAGGCCGTGTTCGCTGATGATCTTCGCCAGCGTGACTTTCGGTCGCACCGCAGCCATCGCGACCAAGCACGGGAACGTCTTGTCCACTTCGGTCATCGTCGTGACGTTGACCACCGCCGCGTCGTCTCGGTCGAAGGAATCGAACGACGGCGACACCAGCGCCTTGATCAGTTGCCGCGGTCGGTCGTTGCGGAAGTTGAACAGGATCACGTGGTCTTTCTCGTCGAGCGGTTGCGCCGCGGGCAACACGCAGGGCTCGATGAACTCGTCGCCGACGTCCGCGTCGTAGGCTCGGCGAATCGCCTCGGCGGCGCTTTCACGTTCGTCGCCCTCGGCGAGCGCAATCGCCCGCCAGGCGCGTTCGGTGCGTTCCCAGCGGTGGTCGCGGTCCATCGCGTAATAGCGTCCCATCACCGTCGCGATCTCGCCGCCCGCGGCTTTGATCTGCGGCGCGACGCGTTCGATGAACTGCATCGCTTCACGCGGCGGCGTGTCGCGTCCGTCGGTAACGGCGTGCAAGACGGGCGCGACTTCCTGCTGCCGGCACATCTCGATTAGCGCTTCAAGGTGGGCGACGTGCGAATGCACGCCGCCGTCCGAGACCAGTCCGAGCAGGTGTATCGGACGTTCGACTTTCTTGGCTTGTTTCAGCGTGTAAATCAGCGACGGGTTTTCGTGGAACACCCCGGATTCGATCTCGCTGTTGATGCGCACCAGATCCTGCTCTATCACGCAGCCGCATCCCATCGTTATATGCCCGACCTCGGAGTTGCCGATTTGTCCGGCGGGCAGCCCGACCGCGGGGCCCGAGGCTTCGAGCAGGGTATGCGGGCAACGTTCGAGCAGCGCGTCCAACCGCGGTGTTTTCGCCAGCCGGACGGCGTTGTTCGCCTCGTTCGGGCTGACGCCGAAGCCGTCGAGAATGACGAGCATCGTACGCCGCGCCGCCGCGGGCGGGGGGGCAATGTTGTTCACGGGTTTGGGGTCAAATGTCAAGCCAACGCTATCATCACCGCCGCGGGCGTTTTTTTCAAGGTGCGCCTCGTGCTTCTCCGGCATTTTCGTCCGTCTTTCCGGGGGCGGGTTTCATCAGCCGGGTCAGCACCAAGCCGGTCTCGAACAAGAGCCACACGGGCACCGCGAGCAGCACCTGAGACAGCACGTCGGGCGGCGTCAGCATCATGCCGACGACGAAGGCGCCGACGATGATGTAGGGCCGCTTTGCAGCGAGTTGCGCGGGGGTCGTGAAGCCGGTTTTCACCAGCAGCACGGTCAGTATCGGCACTTCGAACGCGAGACCGAACGCGATGAAGATCTTGACGACGAAGTCGAGGTAGCGGCTGATGTCGGTCATCACCGTCACCCCCGCCGGCGCGACCGCGTTGAAGAAAGCGAACATCAACGGGAATACGACGAAGTAGGCGAACGCCATCCCGGCGTAGAACAGCAACGTGCTCGACACCATCAGCGGCAGCACCAGGTGCCGTTCACGCCGGTACAGCCCGGGCGCGACGAACGCCCACACCTGATAGAACACGTAAGGAAGCGTCGCGACCAGCGCGAGCAGCAGCGTCAGCTTGAACGGCGTCAGGAACGGCGCCGCGACCTCGATCGCGACCATCGAACCGCCTTGCGGGAGGTGCTGCATCAGCGGCGCCGACAGGTATTCGTAGAGCGGGTTGGCGAACGGGAACAACGCGAGGAAGACGACGCCGACGCCGATGAACACCCGCAACAGACGCCCGCGCAGCTCGGTCAGGTGCGAGATGAAACTGGTCTTCTCTTCGGGCTTAGCCGCTTTCATCCTTTTTGCCGTCGCCGCCGCCGCCGGTATTTTTAGGAGGGTTGGGAGGGGTGGAAT
>CAZKLI010000170.1:0-4011 GCA_964553575.1 uncultured Chromatiales bacterium | reverse complement strand
AGCCATCGCTGCATCCTCGACGCGAGTTCCCGGGTCGTCCACTGCCCGCCTTGCCTGTCAAGCGCGACGACGTGGCCGCCTCGCGGCGCCGCGGCAAGCACCGCGCGTCCTTCTTTCTCGAGACACGCCTGCACCGAAACGCCCCGGACGCGCTTGACCTGAGGCACTTCCTTGACGACGACCGGACACGCCGCACCCATCCGCTTGAGGTATTCGCCGGCGCCGGTCTCGGCCCACGCGGGCAGACGGCGGCTGACCGAAATAACGTGAAACTTCACCGCTCAACCTGCGTCGCGCGCGTCGGCGTCCTGCCCGGTGAGCGCTTTGTGTTCGGTTTGCCACAGTTGTTCAAGGTTGTAGAACGCACGGGTTTCCGCCTGCATCACGTGCACGACCGCGTCGCCGAAGTCCATCAGCACCCATTCGCCGCTTTCCTTGCCCTCGATGCCGAGCATCTCTCCCCGCGCCTGCTTCACCCGCTCGACGAGACGCTCGGCGACCGCTTGGACGTGGCGGTTTGAAGTGCCGGTCGCAACCACGATGAAGTCGGTAATCGTCGTCTTCCCGCGTACGTCCATCACCACCAAGTCCTGCGCCTTGGAATCCTCAAGGCTGTCCCTGACCAGCGTCGCCAGTTGCTCAGACTGCATCGTAACCGTAGAGGCGGTGGCGCCGGATGTAACTCCACACCGTGCCGGGTATCAGATAGCGGGGTTGTTCGCCGCGTTCGAGCATACCGCGCACCGCGGTTGACGACGCGGCGACGACGTCGTTGTCGAACCGGCACACCCGTCCCGCCGGACGCCGCGCAAGTTCGGCGAGCCCGGCGTCGCCGCCGCTCGCTTCAAGCAGCGGGTGGCGCGGGTCGGGCTCGGCGCAATCGGGGCGGCGGGTAACGATCAAATGGGCCGGTTCGAGCAGCCGCCGGTAATCATGCCAACAGTGAACGCCGCCGAACGCGTCCTCGCCCATCACGAAAGCCAGCGGCGCGTCGACGCCCAGCTCGGCACGGAACTCGCGCAGGGTGTCGACCGTGTAGCAAGGGGCTTCGGCGCGCATCTCGCGGGTGTCCACGACCATCCCCGGCGGGCGCACGACCAGATTGAGCATCGCCAGGCGGTGTTCGTCGCCGCTGCGGTCCCCGATACGCCCCTTATGCGGATGCAGGCGGCTGGGCACGAAAACCACCCGCGCAATCTCTTGCTGCTGCAACAGCTGCAAAGCCGGCTTGACGTGCCCGAAGTGCACCGGGTCGAAAGCACCGCCGAAAACCGCGATGATGCCTCCGTGCAACGCGTTCTCCCTCAGGCTTCAAGTACGGACGTTGCCGTCGCCGGACACGACGAACTTCTGCGTCGTGAGGCCCTCGAGCCCGACCGGCCCGCGCACGTGAAGGCGGTTGGTGCTGATACCGATTTCCGCTCCCAAACCGTACTCGAACCCGTCGGCGAATCGCGTCGAGGCGTTGACGATCACCGAGCTCGAATCGACCTCCCGCGTGAACCGCCGGGCTTTTTCCTCGTCTTCGGTCACAATCGCGTCGGTGTGGTGCGAGCCATGCTCGGCGACGTGCGCCAGCGCCTCGTCGAGACCCGCGACGGTTCTCACCGACAAAATCGGCGCCAAGTACTCGGTGTCCCAGTCTTCCTCGGTCGCCGCAATCGCGCCGTTGAGAAACGGCAGACTTTTGTCACACCCCCTGATCTCGACGCCCGCCGCGCGCAACGCCTCGCCGGCGCGCGGCAGAAACTCGGCGGCGACCTCGGCGTCAACGAGAAGGGTCTCCATCGCGTTGCACACCCCGACGCGCTGCGTCTTGGCGTTGACGGCGATGGCGAGCGCCTTGTCCAGGTCGGCGGTGCGGTCAACATAGACGTGACAGACGCCGTGGAGATGCTTGATCACCGGAATCTTCGACTCCTCCGACACCCGCTCGATCAGCGCCTTGCCGCCGCGCGGGATGATCACGTCAATCAGGTCTTCGAGCGAAAGCATCTCGCCGACCGCCTCGCGCGAAGTCGTCGGGACGAGTTGCACGCACCCCTGCGGCAACCCTGCCTCTGCGACGCCCGCGCGTACGCATTCGGCGATCGCGCGGTTGGAGCGCAGCGCTTCGGAACCGCCTCTGAGCAACACCGCGTTGCCCGATTTTAGGCACAGGCCGGCGGCGTCCGCCGTCACCGTCGGACGCGCCTCATAGATGATGCCGATGACGCCGATCGGCACCCGCATCCGTCCGACGCGAATGCCCGACGGACGGGTCTGCACGTCGCTGACCGCACCGACCGGGTCGTCGAGCGCGGCGATTTGACGCAAGCCCTCGGCCATCGCGGCGATTCGTTCGTCATCCAACGCCAGACGATCGAGCAAAGCGTCGTCCATGCCTTTGCTTTCGCCCGCCGCCAGGTCCTTGCGGTTCTCATCGAGCAGGCGCGCACGCGCGTCAAGCAACGACGCGGCAATCGCCTCCAGCGCCCGGTCTTTCTGCGCGGTGGCGGCGACGCCGAGCACCCGCGCGCTTTCACGCGCCGCCTCGGCGAGACGGCGCACCGAACCTTTGTGATAGTCGTCGTCCACCGCTCTACGCCTGCGTCGCCGGACGATAAACGAGCCGCCTTTGCAACGTGCGCGCACCCGCAATCCGCAGCGTCAATTCGAGCAATTCGTTCCACTCGGTGTCGTCGCCCACGCCTTTGGCCGCCTTGTCGGCCTCGGCGCACCAGAAAAGCATGCGTTGCCAGCGTGCGCCCAACTTTCTGCCGAGCGCTTTCTTCAAGACCCCGCGCTTGGTGCGCCATTCGCTTCTGAGCAAGGCGTCAGCGCTTTCGCCGGCGGCGACGCGCCGCTCAAGCGCCGCGAGCTTCCTGACCTGCGCCACAAGCCCCCACAACACCAGTACGATCGGCTGGTTCTCGCTCTTGAGCCCGCGCAGAACGGTCACCGCGCGCTTGCGGTCTCCGACGACCGCCGCGTCGGCGAGGTCGTACGGGCTGAACCGAGCGTTGTCGCCGACCGACGCAAGCACGTCCTCTTCACGAACCACCGCGTCGGGATAAAGCAGCGACAGCTTGGTCACTTCCTGCGCCGCCGCGAGCATATTGCCTTCGGTGTGCTCGATGATGACGTCGATCACCTGGTCTTCGGTTCTCAACCCCGCTTTCAACGTCCGCTCCCTCAGCCACGGTTTCATCTCGGCCGGGGTCTTTCCATAGACCTGCACCAAGACCCCGATCTCGGCGGCTTTCTTGACCCACGCCAAGCGACCGTCGAGCTTCGGCGCGCGCACCATAAGCAACACCCCGTCGGGCGGCGACGCGACGAATTCCTTGAAGAAATCGCCGCCGCCGGTCTTGGCCGACGTGAAACACACGTCGAACAGACGGCGCGCCGAAAACAGCCCCAAGTTGCCTGAAGCGAGACTCACCCGGCTCCAGTCGAATCCGTCGTCAACCGAGAACAGGCAACGTTCCTCGATTCCCTGCTTGCGCGCCGCCGCGCGAATCAAGTCGGCGGCTTCCATCCTCTGCAGAGGCTCGTCGCCGACAATCAGGTAAATCGGCGCGAGCGGCTTCTCCAACGCCGCGGGCAGTTGGTTAAAATAAACCCTCATTCGTTGATTTTACCGCGAGCGGAACCTCTACCGGAGACCGAACCATGCCCTCTGAAACCGTTTCTTTCATCGGCCCCGGCATCATGGGACGCCCCATGGCGCTGAACCTCCTCAAAGGCGGACACCGCCTCTTCGCCTACGCGCGCCGTGCGCAGGCGACCGAACCGCTGGTCGAAGCCGGCGCCGCGGCCTGCGCCTCCTGCGCCGAAGCCGCCGCCGCGTCCGACTTTTGCGTCGTCATGGTATCAGACACCCCCGACGTCGAAGAGGTGCTGTTCGGCGACGACGGGGTCGCGGCGGGAGCACGCGCCGGCAGCGTCGTTGTCGTGATGAGCACGATTTCCCCGCAAGCGATTCCCGGGATGGCCGAACGGCTCGCGCAAAAGAAAGTGCAGCTGCTC
>CAZKLI010000169.1:0-6159 GCA_964553575.1 uncultured Chromatiales bacterium | reverse complement strand
CTGGTGGACGCCGCGGGCGACCCGGTGGAGACGGTGGCGTTGCAGGTGTCGGCGCCGAGTGTCGGCACCCGGTTGCGGATTCGGGTATTTCTTGAAGGTGCGTTGGAGTAGGCGGCGAGTTCACGTTGATTTCGGGCCGACTTCTATGCTGAATTCATACAAGTTGTTTTCGGCAGGCGCGGGACAGATATAATAGGAAAATTTCCGTAGCCGATTCTCAAAATGATAGCCCCCCCCTTGCGTTTGCGTGATGATTGCCGCACTTAAGCAGCTGACTGTCGATTCGGTGCGGAACGTTGCGGGTACGCCACTCACGCCACCTAGGCCACTCAGGCCTGCCCAAGCTGCCCGGGGTGCGGCATGGTGGTGTGCGGTGTTGCTTTGGCTGAGCGCGCCCGCGTCGGCGCAGCAGCTCGGATTGGAGCTGACGATTGCCGGCGACGCAGCACCGGCAACCTTGACGCTGACCCCCGGCGGCTCGACGCTGACTCTCAACGTGGCGCTGACGTCACCGCCGACGGCGGGTGTGACCGAGCGGATTACCGTGACGGCGAGCGGCAATCTCGCCACGTCGGGTGACGGCACGTTCACGTTCGGACAACCGCCGCAAGGGCAAGGCGATTCTTGGGAGGTCGCCCTGCACGCGCCTTACGACGCGCAACCCGGCGATCAAAGTCTGACGTTCACGTCGTTGTTGAGCAGTGCGGTGCGAACCGTGCCGGTGATGGTGCCGCAACGGGTCGTCAGGGTGTCTTTTTCCCCGGGCAGAGGCGACGACGAAGACCTCAGTCCTTCCGACGACCGCGTGGGATTTGACTTGAACGAAGAGGGCGGGCTGACCACATTGACGATAGTCAGAGGCGGTCACGCGGCTGATTCAGGGTCGGCGATGTTCAGGATGCGCGTCGAACCCGAGTTGCAGGGGGACGAAGTCCTCTTGGTCGAGTTCGACCAGCCGATTGGAATCGGGTTTGGGCCGAACGCTGTCACGTTCACCGCGGACGATCAGGCGGTGAAAGAGGTGACGGCTGCGGTCAACGTGCAGGCGCGCGAATGGTCCAACCTGCTGGGTTTCGGCGACGTCACCCACGTCGGCGGCGGCAACGGCCGGGCCGAGTTTGCAAGCGATTTAACGATTGTGGGGGTACGGCAGGTCAGGGTGACGCTTTCCTCGATTACGCCTTTCGTGCACCTCAAAGCCTCAACTCGAGTAAAACTGGCGATCGACGACGGTGACGATGATGAGTTGGAAGCCGGCGAGGAAGTGGACGTGGAGTTTGCTTACGTAGTCTATCCTAACCCCTATTCGATTCCAGACTATGCCGGCACGCTTGTTAAGTTCAATCCCAGCTCGCTGACGCTGACCGCCGACGCTGCAGAGCGGGCGGTGGTCGTGGATGCCGTCTCTCTGATACATGACGCTAGCATGTTGCCGTTTGTTTCAGATTTGGGAGGGTCGTTCCCGTTCATCAACAGATATCTAACCCATTCTCTTATCTGGACCGTTGTCGTGGGCGCCCGAGGAGTCGCCATCGGAAATCAACGGATCAGAAATGCGCTGATTTTTAACGGAAGATACCGCTTTTACCACCGCCATAATCAACCCGTTTGGCAGAAGAGATTGCTTATATACCCACCGTTCGGTTATTCGCTGATAGCCGCTCCGAACGACGAGGCCGGGATTCCGCGCGGAGGCTGTACGGAGCTCATGATGACGTCGGACCCACCGATGATTGACAAGGACAGGTTCGAATGGAAGTGGTCCATACCTGAATCCGACTTCGACGGGAACGTCGGTTTCGGCACCGATAGGGAACGTACCACGAGCAGGGAACTCAGGTTGCGAGGGCCGAGAGCCTCAGGGAGGGAGAAGCAAACCGACACGGTTGACGTGTGCGCCTCGGCCGCCGCAACGAAAGGCGACGAGTTCAGATTGGAGTTGGTTGAGTTGTCAAGTTTCGGGGATGGAATCGGCATCCGCGAATGGGATCAGATAACGATTGACAATGCGCCGGTTCCTCTGCCGACTCTGCGCGTGGCGGCGCCGGAGACGTTGACCGTGACGGTGTTTCCAACCGTCAATCCGAGTTCTTCGACGTTGGTTCTGCTGGCCGGCGCCGAAAAGGGGGTGACCGTCAGTTTGGCCGAAGATGACCGACTTGCCGGGAGGCGGGTCAGGGTCGGGCTGGCCGTCGAAACCGTTGCCGACGTTCCCGGCTTGAGCGTGTCTCCGACCGAGGTGACGCTGGAAGCGTCTGATTTCACCGCGACTGCGGAGGTGACCCTGCCGTTGCCGTCGGGCCCCGGCACCGGCGTCGTACGGGCGACGGCGCTGGATGAAGTCTATCCTTTCGAAGACTTTGAGTTGAACGTTGTCTGGGAGCGGTCGTTCTCGCTGGCGGTTGAACTGCTCGAACCTGATGCAGACGTTTGGGCGCCTTCGACCGAAGTCACCCTAACCGGCGGGGGGCCTTCGGCTAAGATTCGCCTGGTGCTCGAGAACGCCGAACATCTGCCCCCGGACGAAAGCGTGACCGTCGAGTTGAGCGGTTCTGATCTTTTCGAGTTCAGGGCGCAGTCGCCGGACCCGGCCGTGGTCAGGCTGACCGCTGACCGCCCGAGGGTGCCGGTGACCTTATCGGCACCCGTAAGAGAAATCGGTTACCGGCAACGCAGCCTGCTGTTGAATCCCGATTCGAAGTATCTGGTAGGAGGCGTCCGGGAGTTGACGGTTCACGTGAGACCTAGAACCGTCCGCGTCTATTGGAGCCGCGATGAAATCACACTGAATCGGGGTCGTGGTGAACAGCGGGTTACATTAAGGGCCGAGGGTCTGCTGAGGTCCGGCAGAGACGAAGATAGGATCAGGTTCAACGAGAATTTTATTTTCGAGTCAAGCGACGGGCAAGACTTGAGCTGCTGTGGCAGAGATGCTGATTTACGCCAACGTTACGTTTTCCCCAGAGGTATCTATCCAATTTCCATGAACAACGTCAATATAAACGATGAGCTTGATGAAGTGACTCTTGCCTCCTCAACTGACAGCAGGTATAAGTTTTCCAGTTTACAACTTGCCCTTAGCGCGCCGGACAGCGACAGCAACAATGATTTTCGAGGGGTGGCTTTCCTCACGCCTCGTGTACGTTTCGATAGGGGAGGGTTAAGATCAGTAGGGCAAAAAACTACAAGATTCTTTCGTCCTTCAGCGCCAACGCTGATATTGGAGCCTTTGAAAGTCAGGATTACACGCAATCGAGTGCGTTTGGTGGTTGACGCGGGCTCTCAGACAAACGTCGAGATGATTACCGTCGAGTCGGACGATGACGTCGTGCCGCTGACGGTGAGGACCGACCCGGCGCTGAGAGCGTCCGAAACGGTGACTTTGTCGTTGACTGCAAGCGAGGGATTGAGCATCGACCCGCCGATGATTACGCTGAACGCGGCGACGCCGCAGCGGCAGGCGGACTTGACCGCCGAAAGAGTGGACGTCGGGCGGGTGATTATCGAGGACGTGACGCCCGACGCGGAAATAACCGTCAACAAGCTCGATGCCGTGCTGAGAGTGGTGCCGGTCAACCGCCGCGTTACCTTTTCTTTCAGACCCTCTGAAATCAGGCTGGTGCGCGGCGGTGCCCCTAAGGCGGTGCGGTTGACCGCTTCGCCGCTCGACGACGGCGAACACGTCACGCCGCGTGCTTTCGATTCGCCCGCCGGTTTCTCGGTGACCCTCCCCGACGACTTGAGGCTGGGCAACGGGCGGGGGGCGTATCCGCAGGGATTGACGCTTGAGTTCAGCGCGGAGACGAACGCCGCCAATTCCGTGCGCTACGGCTTCGACGACGTCGCAAACCAAGGGAAAAACGAAAACGCCGACACGTTTCTTTACAACGTCGCCGCCGGTACGGTGCTGAGCTGCGGCGAAGACGAGGTGTTCGGCTGCCCCGAGTTGACAATCAACACGGTCGGCGGAAACCGCGGGGAGTTGGTGTTCGACGAGGGGACGCCGGGCCGGCCTTATGCTTCCCCGCCGTTGATACGAATCAAACCCGGGCAGCAGGTGCGAATAACGGCGGGTATCTATCCGCACGCAGTAATGAGACGTCTAGGCCGTAATTGGCTAACGGTCGGGATGGCTTCATTCAGCGGGATATCATTGCGTGCGGAAGCCGGCAGCGGTCTGTTCAGCGATTCTATTACAGGCGGTAGATTCTGCCGGCTGTTTAACACACAACCACGATGTGCTTTTCGCGTGACAGCCTCTAATAGCGGAAGAGGGAACCAACCGGTAAACCGAGATTTATTGCTTAGGCGGGACACCGGCCGAGAACCCGCTCTGGGCGGTCAGGTGGCCATTTCCCACACGAATGACCAAACAGCGGTGCGGAGACGGCTGCAAACGTACACGTCGCTGACGCACGATCAGCTGGTCTTTGTTCCGCAGGGAGGAAGCGTGACGTTTGAAGCGCGGACCGACCCGCCGATGGGCACGAACAACCCGGCGGATCTCACGCTGGCCGTGACCGATGCAAACGCGCCCGTCTCGGTAGGGACGGTGTCCCTGGGCGGGCGTACGCCGTCAAACGCGTTGATTACCAACGCGATGGTGCCGTTGTCTGCGGACGGAGACGCGGTTGCGGACCGGGAGTACACCCTTGAATGGCGGGAGCTGCCGTCGTGGCTGGAACCTGAGTTTCCGACGTTCACGATCAAGGTCGCGTTGCCGATTCAGTTCACGCCGTTGGAAGGCCCTCTCGATACCTTGGCTGTGCTCAGGGGGCTTACGAGCACCGTCATCGTGAGTTTGGGCGACCGCGGGTTGTCGGGAGGCGAGGAAACGGTGCTCGATCTGAGCGTCGATGACGGTTTTTTGGTCGTGCCGCAACGGGTCACCCTGACGGCGACTGCGCCGCGGGCCGAGGTCGGAGTGACCGCGCAGCCGGACAGCCCGGACCTGGGCGTCTTGACGGCGACGCCGGGGGAAGGGGTCTCCGCCGCCTTGACTTCGTACGGGGTCTTTCCGATACGGGTCGAGATCCCGCAAGCGGCGGTGACGTTCACACCGGGCGGCCCGGTGTTCGTGCCGTACCTCGGTGATTCGATTGGGGTGGCCGTGCGTTTGAGCGGCTATACGTTGAAAGGCAGGCAGGAAGCGGTGTTGAAAATGACCGTGCTTGAGGGTTCCGGGCTGTCGTTGAATCCTCCGACGGGCGAAGTGGTCTTGAACAGATCGAATCCTCAGAGGACGGTTTTGGTGGGCGCGTCGGCGGGCGCGACGCTGCGAGCGCGTCTGGGGGTTCAGGCGTTGAGCGGCGTCGAGTTGATTGGTCCGACGACGTTGGACGTGATTGTGGTCCAAGAAGTTGCGTTGTCGGTTCCGTCGCGGCCGGTAGAGATTCAACTGGGACGGGCGACGATGTTTGAGGTGGGGACGGATCCGCCGCTTGCGGCGGATCGTTCGGCGACGGTCGAGTTGTCGTTGCCGCCCGGTTCAGGGTTCAGTTTCGACGACGGTTCGGAGGCGCGGACGATGGAGTTGAGTTCGTCGGTCCCGTCCCGGCGGGTGACTGTCCATGCCGCGGCGCCGGCCGGAATCGGCGACAGCGTTGAATTGGCGTTGCGAGTAAGCGGGGAAACTGAAGGCGTATCGTTGTCGCCTGCGACGCTCGAGTTGAGAGCGGTGCCGCCGCAGGTGTCGGTGCTGCTCGACCCGTTCCCGACGCTGGAACTGATTGCGGGGAGCACGGGTGCGTTGACGTTGACGCTTGACGCGGCTGATTTGCCGCCGACGCAGGCGGTGACGTTCAGCGTGACGACGTCGGGTTCCGGCTTGTCTTTGGACGTTGACCGGGTGGTTTTGTCGAGCGGCGAGCCGCAGGCGACGGTGGTTGCGTCGGCGTCGCCGGACGCAGCGCCGTCGGGAAGATTGGCGGTGTCGGTGCTGCAGGGCGCGACGTTGAGCGGCGGGACGGTGGAAGTGGCGGTGGCGGTGCTACAGGAAGTTGCGTTGCGGTTCACGCCGTCGGGGGTTGTCGAGATCGAACAGGGCCGCAGCAGGACGCTTGAGGTGACGACCGAGCCTGAGCTGAGCGCGGATCAGACAATGGAGGTGACCTTGTCGGTGCCGCCGGGGGCGGGCTTCGGTTTCGGTGAGGGCGGCAC
>CAZKLI010000168.1:0-5954 GCA_964553575.1 uncultured Chromatiales bacterium | reverse complement strand
GAGCAAAGCCGTCCAAGCATAAGTCTCTTTTATGTCCTCGGACTTCTTTGAACTGACCACCACGCTCAAACGGCTCGGGTTGAACCGCTCGGGCAGGCGCAAAACCCCTTTCAGGCGCTGAAAATACCTGAATGAAAACTTGAGCTCGTCCTTGAGCAGGTCGTCTCTCACCACCGCCATTCCCGGCACCTCCCCCGGCAATCCACGCTCTCCCTCGACCAGCACCTTTACGCTGCCTTTGACTGCGCCCTTCTTGGTGTCGTGATTGCGCAAAATCACTTCGATCGGATATGCGCGTTCCTCTTCAGACCGGCCGACGCTGACGGAAAATACCGAGAGGTCTTTCCCGCCTTCCTCCGGCGCGATGACAGTGCGGTAAAAATACAAGTGCTCCTCAAGTTCCTTGATCTTGCGGTCTCTCTCGTGCAGATACTCCCTCATCTCGTCGGTCGCCTTGTTTTCGACTTCGACCCAGCGTTGCAGCGCCGAAAAACGCGCCGTCCAATCAACCCCTTCGTAAGGCAGGTTGTAGCGCTTGCTCATCCGTTCAAAGCCTTCCATCAGGTTTTCAAAACGGTACTGGGAATAATGGTAGCCTCCGGCGAAGAAAGCCGCCGTCCATGACACCACGGCAAACGCCGCAAGAGCGCCCATGAAGAGCCTGCTCGAACGTACGTAAAACCAAACGAGGCTCAGCCAAGTGGCGATCTGGGATTTGAGGTATGCGCTCTTGGCCGCGAGCCAATTCATGGCAGAGACGCAACGGCGGCAAGCCCCGAGGTCTCATCGAGGCCGAACATGACGTTCATGTTCTGCACGGCTTGCCCGGCCGCCCCCTTGACGAGATTGTCAATCACCACCAGCACCTTTGCGACCTCCGACCCCTGCGGCTTGTGCACCGCAACGTGGCAGTCGTTGACGCCGCGCACCGCGCGTATCTGCGGATGAGAACCGGCCTTCAGCACCGTAACAAAAGGCTCGTCGGCGTAGGCGTCCTCGAACAAGTCCTGCAGCTGCGGCTGCGACAGCGGCGTTTTGCAATAAAGCGTCGAATAAATCCCCCTGATGACCGGCAGCAGGTGCGGCGTGAAGCTCAGCCCGACGCTTTTGCCGGCAAATTCCTCAAGGCGGATATGAATCTCCGGAAAGTGCCGGTGCGCGGAAACCTTGTACGCCTTGAAGTTCTCGTCAACTTCGCCGGCCAAAAGACCGATATCGGCCCGCCGCCCGGCGCCGCTGACGCCGGACTTCGAGTCGGCGACAAGAAAGTCGCAAGCGGCGGCATCGTTCTTGAGCAAGGGATAAAACCCGAGCAGCACCGAGGTCGGATAACAACCGGGATTGGCGACCAAACGCGCGGCGGCTATATCTTTCCGGTAGAGCTCGGTCAAACCATAGACGGCGTCGGAAAGCAGCTGCGGGCAGGCATGGGGTTCCCGGTACCACTTTTCCCAGACGGCGGCGTCCGGAAGCCTGAAATCGGCGGCGAGGTCTATCAGCTTGAGGTTCGGATTTTCCAGCAAGGCCAACGCCTGCTTCATCGCCACGCCGTTGGGCGTTGCGAAAAACACCACGTCCAGCCCCTCCGCCGATTCAAGCTCGGAGGAGAAACGCAAGTCGCTCTTGCCCTCAAAGTTGGGAAACACCTCAGCTATTGCGCGCCCGGCCTCGCTGCGCGAATGCACCGACGCCAGTTTCACTTGAGGGTGCCCCAGCAGAAGCCTGACCAGCTCCAACCCGGTATAGCCGGTCCCGCCGATAACGGCCGCACGAATCATGGCGTCAAATACTCAAAAACACGGGGTAATCGTTGAAGAGGCGGCAGTTTAGCAAAAATGCCGGAGAAAGACGTACGGCACGCGACGCCTCGACCCAACCTAAGCACCGTTCACGCGCAAGACCGTGCCGATGCCGCGGCAAGCAGCGTGATAGGATAGAACCGCTCCTGCTCGCAACGCCGACGACCCGCGCCGAACGACGACCCCCATTCTCAATACTCTTGCCCCGATACGCCGGCCCCAACGCTAATGCTCTGGCTCAAATCATTCCATATCATTTTTTCGGTCACCTGGTTCGCCGCCTTGTTTTACTTGCCGCGGCTGTTCGTCTATCACAGCATGCTCGACGCGACCGCCGACAAGGCGGGCGACGAACGCTTCAAGGTGATGGAACGCAAGCTGTTCCGGGGCATCATGACGCCGGGCGCGATCTTGACCGTCGCGTTCGGCGCGTGGATGCTGGCGTTGAACTGGAGCGTCTATACGTCGCAAGCGTGGATGATCGCCAAACTCGGCGTCGCCGCCGCCCTGATCGGTTATCACGTCTGGTGCGGAAAACTCGTCGGAGATTTCGCGCGGGGTGAAAA
Source organism: uncultured Chromatiales bacterium (assembly GCA_964553575.1). Classification (GTDB taxonomy): domain Bacteria; phylum Pseudomonadota; class Gammaproteobacteria; order Poriferisulfidales; family Oxydemutatoraceae; genus CAYFZO01. Next base: position 3,589 of record CAZKLI010000168.1, on the reverse strand, counting down.
CCGCCGAAGCCACGTCTGGTACCGGTGGTTCAACGAAGCGCCGACCGTCGCGCTGGTCGCAATCGTTATTCTGGCGGTGGTCGAACCGTGGTGAGCGCACCAGCAAAAAGTGCGCCACGCATTTCGGAAAAGTTTCTTCTCAGGCGGCAAGCAAGCGCAGTAAAAAACTGCAACTAAGGGCGGCAAGCGAAACAAGCCGCCCTTAACCAGGGGGAAGAACCGGCAAGCTGGGCGCGGCTTTATTCCGGCGGGCTGCCGGCGGGTGCGGAGGCGTCGGGTGCGGAGGCGTCGGCCTCGGGGAGACCGAGCGGCTCCTCTTGAACGTCTTTCTCGCTTCCCTCATCGGCGAGCGGCGCCTCTTCTTCACCGACGGACGACATCGCGTCGTTCAAGGAGTCGGTAAAGCTTTGCCGGCGTTGGTGATCCCGGTACGCACGGCCGGTGCCCGCCGGTATCAGACGGCCGACAATGACGTTCTCTTTCAAGCCGTAAAGATCGTCGCGTTGGCCGGTCACGGCGGCTTCGGTCAGCACCCTGGTCGTCTCCTGGAACGAGGCGGCGGAAATGAACGAGTCGGTCACCAGGGAGGCCTTGGTCACGCCGAGCAGCATGTTTTCGTATTGCGCGAGTTCCTTCCCTCTTTCCTCCAGCTGTTCATTGACCTCAAGCATCTTGGAACGTTCAACGACTTCTTCTTCGAGGAAGTCGCTGTCGCCGGGGGCGGTTATCTTCACTTTGCGCAGCATCTGACGCACGATGACCTCTATGTGCTTGTCGTTGATGCGCACGCCCTGCAGGCGGTAAACGTCCTGAATCTCCTTGACCAGGTAATCGGCCAACGCTTCGACGCCGCGCAGCTTCAAGATGTCGTGCGGATTGGACTCGCCTTCCGAAATCACTTCGCCTTTCTCGACCCGCTCGCCTTCGAGCACGTCTATGCGCCGCCATTTCGGTATCAAGGTCTCGACGCGGTTGCCTTCTTCGTCCTCGATAACGAACCGCTGCTTGCTCTTGGTCTCTTTCTCGAAATGCACCAAGCCCGACGTTTCGGCGAGCAAAGCATGGTCTTTCGGTTTCCTCGCCTCGAACAAGTCGGCGACGCGCGGCAAACCGCCGGTAATGTCGCGCGTCTTCGAGGTCTCTTGCGGCACCCGCGCGACGACGTCGCCTTTCTCAACCTTGTCGCCTTCGTTCAACATGACGCTTGTGTCGGGGGCCAAGCGATAGACCGCCGGGCGCTCGTTCACCAGTTTTTCCTTGCCTTTGCTGTCAACCAGATGGATTGTCGGCGTTTGCTCACCGACCGAGCCGAGCACGATGTACGAGGAAAGACCCGTCGCGTCGTCGGTCTGACGCGTGACGGTTATCCCCTCGACGAAATCCTCGAGCCTTATGACTCCCGAGGTTTCGGCGACGATGGGGTGGGTGTGCGGGTCCCAGCTCGCAATCAGCTTGCCGCCTTCGACCTTGGCTTTGTCGGCGACCGCAAGGTTCGTGCCGTAAGGCAGCTTGTAACGCTCTTTCTCATTGCCTTGCTCGTCAATGATGCTGATTTCGCCCGAGCGCGAGACCACGACCGAAGCGTCCTTGCCGCGCTCAATCAGCCGAACGTTGTGCAGGCGCACGCGCCCGGCGGACTTGGTCGTGATGTTGCTGGTCGCCGCCGAACGGCTCGCCGCGCCGCCGATGTGAAAAGTGCGCATCGTCAGCTGCGTGCCGGGCTCTCCGATGGATTGCGCGGCGATCACGCCGACCGCCTCGCCGACGTTGACCATGTAGCCGCGCGCGAGGTCGCGCCCGTAGCATCGCGCGCAGATGCCGTTGCGCGTCCCGCAGGTAATCGGCGAACGCACCCTGACGCGGTCCACGCCGTGTTCCTCGAGCAGCTCGACCAGGGCCTCGTCGAGAAGAGAATCCGCGGCTATCAGCACCTCGCCGGTCTTGGGCGCCAGAACGTCGGCGGCGACGACGCGCCCGAGCACCCGCTCCTTCAGCGTTTCGACGATGTCGCCGCCTTCGATGTTCGGCTTTATGACCAAGCCGTCGGAAGTGCCGCAATCCTCTTCGATAATGACCAAGCTCTGTGTCACGTCAACCAAGCGCCGCGTCAGATAACCCGAGTTGGCGGTCTTAAGCGCGGTGTCGGCCAAACCCTTGCGCGCGCCGTGGGTCGAAATAAAGTACTGCAAAACGTCGAGACCTTCGCGGAAGTTCGCGGTAATCGGGGTTTCGATGATCGAGCCGTCCGGTTTGGCCATCAGCCCGCGCATCCCCGCCAGCTGCCTGATTTGCGCGGCGGAACCGCGCGCGCCGGAGTCGGCCATCATGAAAATCGGATTGAACGACGGCTGCTCGGTTTCCTTGCCCTCACGGTCCTTGACCTTTTCGGTACTGAGCTCGCCCATCATCGCGTTCGCGACCCGGTCGCCCGTGTGCGACCAGATGTCCACCACCTTGTTGTAGCGCTCGCCGCCGGTGACGAACCCGGACGCGTACTGGCTTTCGATCTTCTTCACCCGCTCTTCGGCTTCGTGCAGAATGGCGCTTTTGTCGCTGGGAATCACCATATCGTCAACGCCGAACGACACGCCGGCCTTGGTCGCGTAGGCGAAACCGGCGTACATCAGGCGGTCGGCGAAGACCACGGTCTCTTTCAGGCCGCAACGACGGTAGCTCACGTCTATCAGGCGGGAGACGTCGCGCTTGCCGAGCGTGCGGTTGATGACCTCAAACGGCAGATTCTTCGGCAGTATCTTCAGCAGCAAACCGCGGCCGACGGTGGTTTCGACGCGCCGCGCACCACTTTCCTCTCCGCTGTTCTCCTCAGGCAGGCGCAGCTCTATCTTCGCGTGCAGCTCGACGACACCCGCGCTGTACGCCCTCTCAAGTTCGCTGAAGCCGGAGAACTTCATTCCTTCGCCCTTGGCGTTGATTCTCTCGCGCGTCATGTAATACAGACCGAGCACGATGTCCTGAGACGGCACGATGATCGGGTCGCCGTTGGCGGGAGACAGAATGTTGTTCGAGGACATCATCAGTGCACGCGCCTCGAGCTGGGCTTCCAGGGACAACGGCACGTGAACCGCCATCTGGTCTCCGTCGAAGTCCGCGTTGAAAGCCGCGCACACCAAGGGATGCAGCTGGATCGCTTTTCCTTCGATCAACACCGGTTCAAACGCCTGGATGCCGAGACGGTGCAGCGTCGGTGCGCGGTTGAGCATGACCGGGTGCTCGCGAATCACCTCGGCGAGCATGTCCCACACTTCAGGCTCTTCTTTCTCGACGAGCTTGCGCGCGTATTTGATCGTGGTCGCCGCGCCGTAACGGCACAGCTTGCCGAAGACGAACGGCCTGAACAGCTCGAGCGCCATTTTCTTGGGCAGGCCGCACTGATGAAGTTTCAGCGTCGGCCCGACCACAATCACGGCACGCCCGGAGTTGTCAACACACTTGCAGAGCAGGTTTTGGCGCAAATAGCCCTACTTGCCCTTGCTCATGTCGGCGAGCGACTTCATCGCGCGCATCAGGGACTGGATCGCCTCGCCGCCCATCTGGATGACGAAGCCCTCGGACTCGTGGTAGAGGTGCC
>CAZKLI010000167.1:0-7394 GCA_964553575.1 uncultured Chromatiales bacterium | reverse complement strand
AACGATGTAATCAGCGCCGTCGAGCAAGATTAATCTTCTTGTGAGGCTTCTCAATGTCGCTTCTCGCTTTCTGATAGATGGTCAAGGTCAAGCTGATCGCTTTCGACGTAGTCCCTTGCGGTCAAATCCTCAAGAAACATGATCTTAGCATCAGCTGGTTTGAATCTTCCCATGGGAGTAATCATCCCTAAATACTGATCGTGAAACTTATCCCCCCACTGGCTTTCAAAATCGGAAGGAGCTTCGCCCTCAAGGATGAACCAAAAACAAAGATTGACTTGGTCTGCCTCCCAATCAGGCTCGGCTCGAACGCGAATCTCCCGCAGTGCTTGGAGAAATTTTCCTTCGTCGCTATTTTTGCTGTGTTTGTCTTTGATGCGCTCAGCTAGCCGTTCAATGAGCTCAGAAAAATCGTTCGGGAAAGCAAAACGATCTCGCTTGCGAGCAAGCGCTTTTGCGAGCTTACGAGCCTCATCACTAGTTTCACACCCTTGGGTTCGCTCCCATGACACAACGACAGACTTCTCAACCGTCATTATTTGATCAAGATCACCAACCAGAAAATACCCAGCCGTTGCAGGGATAAAAACGTACCGTGGACGCCTGCAGTTTTTTATTCTTTCCAAGTCCTCTTCTTTAACTTTGACAAGAGGAGCAACTTCTATAAATGGCCGATTTTTACAGTCCCGAACAATGTCACAGGATTGGGTAACGACTACTAAACCATCTACTTTCTTGTCTATTGTCTGGAAATGCCCCGTGTTTTTAGCTCTCTCGCTTTCTGGAGTCAGCGCCTGGTTAGGGTCAGCAACATACACAAACGACTGTTCTCCCAGCACCACGTCGCCTTGACGCCATTTCGCCAGAGCCTTATCAATTTCCTTGTGCTTGGGTGGCATTGAAGTGAAGATGACCTGCTCATTTTTTCGGTTTGGATGGAAGCGGTGTTGCTGAAACCACTCCTCCTCTCTCAATATGAACCGAGTCCTGAAGAGCGCTGAGCTGAACCTCAAGCGGCGGCGGCCTGCGAGCTTCTCGCTCTTTTCGCGAAAGAGGCTTGAGCTTGGGGCGCCGCCTGCCGGGCCCGGCACCAACAAGCTTCACAAATGCCTTGTAATCACCTTTCCTAAGCAATCCTATCGGAGCTACTCCATCACGCTTACTCAACAGCAAGGTGCGGTTTTCTCTGGCGGTTCCTCGGTCAATTTCGCGGATTGTGTCACGCACGCTATAGACCCGCTCCTCGTTTTTCTCTTTGAGTTTTCTTCCACTGGCCCAGGAATGGAGACTTCGGCGAGAAACGCCAAAAACGTCAGCGAGCTTCTCCCAAGTCAGGCCTGTTAAGCGGCGAACCTCCATGATCGATGACCTTGGACTCTCCAGATGTTTTTGGTAAGCAAGCGCCTCGTCATTAGATGCATCTTGATTAATAACTCTCGCTTCACTTGCCTGCTGGCCAAATTTTTCATTGAGATTTTCTCCACTGGTCCAAGAATAGGGGCTCCGACGAGAGGCGTCCAAAATTTCAGCGAGCTTCTCCCAAGTCAAATCTGTTAAGCGGTGGGTTTCCATAACCGCCGCTCCTGGACTCTCCAGATATTTTTGGTCGGCAAGCACGTCGTCATCGACTATCTCTTGGTTAATAACCCTCTCGTCATTGGTCTGCTGGCAAATAGGCGTAAGATTTTCCCACCCAGAAGAAACGTCTGAAGAATCTGTGCCTATTCCCAGTATTCTTCCTGGAGAACCCGTGCCTATCCCCAGTATTTTTTCTGGCGGAAAAGGACTTTCAGCGGAGGGCAACGAGCTCGTCATATCCCCTGTGATTACCGGCATTGGCAAACTCACGGTTTCCCTCCGTAGTGTCGCAGAAACTCATCCGTCACCACCCACCGAAAAAACTTGTAAATACTTTCAGCGTAGCGGCGAACACCACCAATTAACTGGTTAGAATCGAATGAACGTTGTGCTGCTGAGAACACATCAGTGTCTAAAATCCAACTCGGAGCGTCTTCTGGCTCAATTATATTTGGATCAAACGTAGTCCCAGCTGGCAGTTGTCCCCAACGCGCCTGAATCTTTTCATGCTGATTGTCGGGTAACTCAAAAAGTGTTTGGCTTAAATGTTCCTCAACACGCGTTGCAGCCAGAGTGCCCATAATCCCCGCTACCTCTGGCCGAATGAGTGTTGGCAGCTTCTTAAAAGCATCCCCCGTAATATGATCTACGTACCGTAACCCAAGACGATAAACAAAAGGTGGGGTGCTCCTGATAATGTGTTTATCAAACCTCTCAAGAACGGATTGCAGGCGGTCTATGAAATCTTGTCGGCTTTCGTAAGCTCTGGTAGTCAATGTGAGAAAATCAGACGCTATGGAAACCCGCCATTTATCTTCAGCGTCTCCAAAATGCCACACGACCTTCGACTCGTTAAACGATACTTGCTGAGGCTCAGCTATTACTCTTGGTTGCGTTTTTTCTGAACGCGCAATCGGATAAATTGCTCGAATATCTTCTTGGAACGGTGCAACAAAGTCAGGACGCTCTACCGACAGAATGGATGAAAATCGTACTTGGGCGACCACCCATGCCAACGGGGTGTTCGGCAGTGGCACCTCTTTAGGAGCAGGTCCAGTGAACGGGTCATCCTGCATAACCAAAAACCCCCGGTTTTTGATGGCCATCATGCGGCCGTTGGAGATACCATCTTCACCAACGGGCTAGGCGACATAGTATATTCGCTGTGAAGAGAAGTGGGAAGTGAGATTCTGAAATTCTCTCTGCGTGGCTCTAACCTTATATAAAATATGAATAAATTAAAGACTCTGGGACGACTGAGCTTGACCATCCATGACCCCGGCAATCACCCGCTGAATCGCCTCAGCGGCGGCGCGCGGGTCATCGGCCAGGCGGATCGGCCGCCCGACAACGATGTAGTCGGCGCCGTTGCGGAACGCCTGCTCGACGTTGACCGTTCTCTTCTGGTCGTCGTCGTTGTCCACCGGGCGAATGCCGGGGGTGACGACGATCAGCCGGTCGCCGAACTCGTCACGCAGAACGCGCGCCTCGAGACCAGACGACACCACGCCGTCGCAACCAAGCTCCAGCGCGCGGCGTGCACGCGACAGCACCAGCTGCTCGACGCTGCACCGGAACCCGAGGTCGTTCAGGTCGTTGCGGTCAAGACTGGTCAGCGCGGTGACCGCAAGCACTTTCAGCCGCTTGCCTTTTTCGCGCACCGCCGCTTCGAGCATCTCGTCGTTGCCGTGCACGGTGACGAAGCTCGCACCGTCGTCCCGCACCCGTGCAATCGCGGCAACCGCGGCGCCGACGGTCTGCGGCACGTCGAACATCTTGAGATCCAAAAACACTTTCTTGCCGTCGTGCAACAGGCGTTCGACCACCGCCGCGCCGTCTCCCGCGGCAATCAGTTCCAGCCCGACCTTGTAAAAGCGCACCACGTCGCCGAGCGTCCCGACCATCCGCAACGCGCTTTCGGCGTCGGGAAAGTCCAGCGCGAAAATCAACCGCTCTTCGGCGGGCACACCGGAGGTTGCAGCGGCGAAGCCGGTCACGCGCCTGCTCCGTCCATTCTCGTCAACCGGGCCAGCTGGGAAAAGTAACCGGCGATGTATTCATCGAGAGGCACGTTGTCGGCGGCCTCGATCTCGACTCTCTCTTGTTCGGACTTTTCGGTCAGCTCATCGAAACGCCGCGCTTGCGACTCGCCGAGACCGCGCGCCTTGAAATACTCGCCGAACTCGTGCGATTTGCGGCGGGTGAACGCAACGAAACCTTCGCCGGTGTCGCGCATTTGCGCAATCATCCTCGCCGAGGGCGTGGCTTCGGCGTCGTCGAACAGCGCCTTATGCCCGGCGAGCGCGCGGGTGTAGCGGTCGGTGTCGCAGGCGCGGTCGAGCAGCTCGCAAGCGGGCGTCATGCGCTCGCACAGTTCACGCCCCCATTCGGACAGGCTTCTCTCGCGCCCCGCACAAGCCAGCTTCACCCCGCCGATTCGCCCTTCGTGCGCCACCTTGACCTCGTTGCAGTTGCTTTCGCGCCGCTCGCGCGCGTCAAGCGGAGGGCTGTCGTCGAGCAGGCAAAACAAGAACAACGCCTCCAGAAAGTCGATCTGTCCCGCGTTGACTCCCGCGTAATCAAAAGCACCGACGTCGAGCGAACGCAGTTCGATGTATTCGACGCCGCCCTGATGCAAGGCGAGCAAAGGCATCTCCCCCTTGCGGCGGGTCACGTGTTTCGGCCTGACGCTCGTGTAATACTCGTTCTCTATTTGCAGGACGTTGGCGTTGAGCTGGCGGAACTCGCCGTGAACCTTGACGCCGAACTGCTGATAGTGCTCGTGCGGCGTGGTCACCGCCCGCTTCAGGCTTTGCACGTATTCGCCGAGGTCGTTGTAAGAGACCTCGATGATGCCGGCCTCGGATTCCTGGTTGTTCTGATAGCCGATGTCTCCCATGCGCAAGGACGTGGCGCCCGGGCCGAACAACGTCGTGCCGTCAAACATCTCGAGCCGGCGAAGCGAGCCGACGAAAGCCTTGCACACCGCCGGGGAAGCGCCGAACAGATAAGTAACAACCCACCCGACCCTCAGCAGATTGCGGGTCAACGCCATGTAGCCGTGCGAACGCAGCGCCTGCTCCGTGGAGCACCGGGCAGTGCGCCAGAACCCGGCTTCGCGCAGGCAAGACCACAGCCGCGGGTTGAACGAGTAATTGAAATGCACACCGGCAATCGTTTGCATCGAGCGCCCGTAGCGATAGCTCAGACCGAGCCGGTAGATGGTTTTCATGCGCCCGACGTTCGATTCACCGTAACGCGCCAGCGGAATGCTGTCGTCGCCTTTCGCCACGCACGGCATGCTGTTCGCCCACAGGATTTCATCGTCCAGATGGCGATAGACGTAAGCATGAACGTCTTCGAGAAAAGCGACCGCGGTTTCGCCGTCCGGCAAAGGCGGCGTAATCAGCTCCAACTGCGCTTCGGAGTAGTCGGTCGTGATGTACGGATGCGTCAACGCGGAGCCCAGCGCCGCCGGATGCGGCGTGCGTGCAATCGAGCCGTTGCGGTCAACGCGCAGGGCTTCCTTTTCAAGACCGACGTGCCGCCCCTCGCCGAGCAACGGCACGCCGCCCGCCGCGTCGAGCCGTCCCGCCGCTTTCTCCGCGTCCATCATCGCACCCGCCACGGTCACGCCGCCCCGTAGGCGCGCATGAAGTTACGGTCGAACAAGGGGCCGGGGTCGGTCTTGCGTCCGGGGGCGACGTCGCAATGCCCGACCACCCGCTCGGCGCTCAGCGTCGGATATGCGGCGGTGAGCGCCGTCACCAAAGCCGCGAGGCGGCGGTATTGAACCGCTTCGTAAGCTTTGTCGTCACAGCCTTCAAGCTCAACTCCTACCGAGAAGTCGTTGCAGTTTTCACGCCCTTCAAAGCAGGAAGCGCCGGCGTGCCAAGCACGCTTGTCGAACGGCACGAACTGAATCATCCCGCCGTCGCGCCTGATGAAAACGTGGGCGGACACTTTCATAGATGCAATCTCGCGGTAGTACGGATGTTCGCCGGCGGGCAGCGTGTTGGTGAACAACTGCTCGACGCCCGGCCCGCCGAACTCTCCGGGCGGCAGGCTGATGCCGTGAATCACGATCAACTCGGGCACCGCGCCCGGCGGGCGGGCGTCGGCGTTCGGCGACGGCTTGTAGGCAACGCTTTCAAGCCGATGCGTCACAGGGGAAACTTTCAGGTGGTCCAAAGAACGGCGGTATCTTCATTGGTTATACTGCGCTCATTATATAGGCGTCCGCAAAAAGCTTCCCCGATGTCCTTTCTCGACCGCGTTGAAACGCTCGGCAACCGCCTGCCGCACCCGGCGGTGTTGTTCATCGCGCTGTGCATCCTGATTCCGCCGCTGTCGTGGTTGTGCGCGGCGTTCGGCTTGTCGGCGGTGCATCCGGTCAGCGGCGACGTCATCCCGGCGGTCAACCTGATCAACGCCGCCGGGCTGCAGCGCGTCGTCACCGAAACGGTGACCAATTTCACCCAGTTCGCGCCGGTCGGCATCGTGCTGGTCGCGATGCTGGGTTTCGGCGTCGCCGAAGAGTCCGGGCTCCTGCCGACGGTGTTGCGCCTGTTGATCCTTCGCACCCCGCCCGCGCTGCTGAGTTTCTCGGTCGTGCTGGCGGGAATTCTTTCGAGCCTCGCCGTGGACGTAGGTTACGTCGTGCTGATTCCGCTTGCGGGAACGCTGTATCTCGCGGCGAACCGTCACCCGATCGCGGGTATCGCGGCGGCTTTCGCCGGCGTGAGCGCGGGGTTCAGCGCCAATCTCGTCATCGGGCCGCTCGACCCGCTGCTCGCGGGCCTTTCGACCTCGGCGGTTCAGCTGCTGGACCAGAACTATGAAGTCAGCGCAACGAGCAACTACTACTTCATGCTGGCCTCGACGCCGGTCGTGGCACTGATCGGCGCTTGGGTCACCGAGCGTTTCGCTACACCGCGTCTCGGCGAATACCGTCCCGCAGCGGCGTTCGCCGCACCCGTGCGCACGCATGAATTGACCGCCGCGGAACGGCGCGGCCTGCGTCATACGGGCTGGTTCACCGTGGTGTTCGCGGTCTTGCTGGCGGCGGCGGTGTGGCCGGAAAACGGCGTGCTCAGAACCCCCGGCGCCGGTCTTGCGGCGTCGCCTTTCATCAAGGGGATCGTCGTCATCATCACGTTCTACGCGGGTCTTGCGGGGTGGATTTTCGGGCGCGCCAGCGGGCGCTTCACCCGGGAACGCGGCGTCATCGCGAGCATGGAAAACAGCATGCGCACGATGGCGGGCTACATCGTGCTGATGTTCTTCGCGGCGCAAGCGGTTCACTATTTCAACTGGACCAACTTAGGCTTGATCAGCGCGGTGCACAGCGCCGAGTGGCTGCGCGGACTCGATCTGCCGAGCGGCGGAATCCTGATCTTGTTCGTCGTGCTCGCGGCAACCATCAATCTGGCGATCGGCAGTTCGTCGGCGAAATGGACGCTGATTGCGCCGATCTTCGTGCCGATGTTTTATCTTGTGGGCATCAGCCCGGAAGCGACGCAGGCGGCCTACCGCATCGGCGACAGCACGACCAACGTCATCGCGCCGATGATGTCGTACTTCGCGCTGATCGTCGCGTTCTTCGAGAAGTACGACAAGCGCTCCGGCATCGGCACGGTCATCGCGACCATGCTGCCGTATACGGTCGTCTTCCTGGTGGTCTGGTCGTGCCTGCTCGTCGCCTGGATGGCGCTCGGCCTGCCCGTGGGGCCCGGCGCGGGCCTGTACCTGTGATGCGCCTTGTCAGCCGCGCGGCGGCGACGAGCAGTCCGACCGCCGCCGGGTTGCTGCTGCTG
>CAZKLI010000166.1:0-2060 GCA_964553575.1 uncultured Chromatiales bacterium | reverse complement strand
GGTCTCAATCTCAGCTCGATTTTATTCCGGAAAGGACGACCGACTTTGTCTTTGCGGTGTTTTCCGAGGAGTTCGGATTCGTCGGGATATGCGTTTTGATTACTCTGTACCTGCTGATCGTAGCCCGCGGGGTCATGATTTCGGTCAAGGCGGCGGACCAATTCTGCAGCCTGCTCGCGGGCGGGTTCATCTTGTCTTTCTTCCTGTCGCTGTTCGTGAATATCGGCATGGTCAGCGGTTTGCTGCCGGTTGTCGGGGTTCCGCTACCGCTCATCAGTTACGGCGGCACTTCGATCGTGACCTTGCTCGCGTCATTCGGTATCCTAATGGCCGTCGCCAAATACCAACCAATGATGAGGAGAGACTTTTGATAAAGGCTCCGACAAGATTTTTGTTCGGCGTAATTGCCCTCTGCGGAGTTTTTTGCGGAGCGCAGACGAACGCGCTCGCCGATGATTACGGCGAACGGCCCGAGGTGCGCGCTTACATCGACATGCTCGAGGCGAAACACGATTTCAAACGTGAACGTCTCGAAACGTTGTTCAGGGGCGCCAAGCGCCAAGACACGGTGCTTGAAGCGATGGACCGTCAAGCCGAAGCAAAACCTTGGTACGAATATAAAAGGATATTCATCAACGACAGGCGCGTCGAGAAAGGCCTTGATTTTTGGAAAGCGAACGCCGGGCTGCTCGCCCGCGTCGAGCGCGAATACCGGGTGCCGATGCCCGTGGTGCTTGCAATCGTGGGCGTCGAGACCGATTACGGCGACAACCTGGGGAGGTTTCCGGTGTTCGACTCGCTGGTCACCCTCGGTTTCGACTATCCGCGCCGCGCCAAGTTTTTCCGCAACGAACTGACCGAAGTGCTGCTGCTCGGGCGCGAGGAGGGGTTCGACTACGGCGGTCTGAAAGGCTCGTACTCGGGCGCGGTCGGGGTCAGCCAGTTCATGCCGAGCAGTTACCGCCGCTACGCCGTTGACTTCGACGACAACGGGCGGCGGGACCTGTGGCGAACGCCCGACGCACTCGGCAGTATCGCGAACTATCTGACCCGTCACGGCTGGAAACCCGGCGGCGCGATTGCGAGCAAGGTCGGTTTGGAAGGGGATACGTCCGGCCTGCCTTTCAACAAGGAACTCAAGCCGTGGTTGCCTCGCTCCGACCTGACCGATTACGGCATCAAAAGTATCAGCGGTCTTGCCGAGGGAGAGCCGTTGTTTTCGTTGCTCTCGTTCGAGGTGAAGGACGGCATTCATGAACATTGGGCTGCGTACCATAATTTTTACGTCATCAGCCGCTATAACCACAGCCGCCGTTACGCGATGGCGGTCTATCAGCTGGGTGAAACCCTGAAGCGGCGTTATTCGGCGGGAAGCAATGACGGTTAGGCGTGCACGAGGTGTGCCGGCGGCGGCGTTGCTGAAGCGCGTGCTTTCGCCGGCGTTTGTTGCGCTGGCCGCAGGGTGCGCCGGCACGCCCGAGCTTGTCGATTTGCCGGTCGAGCCGCTTCCTGCGGTGTATTCGCCCGTCGAGCGGCCCGGTGACTGTCGCGGCCGCCACAGTTCGTACACTCTGAAAGGCCGGCGTTACTGGGTCGAAGACGTGCCGGTCGGATACACCGAGTTCGGTGCGGCGTCGTGGTACGGCCGGAAATTTCACGGCAGGAAAACCGCCAGCGGCGAAGTATTCGACATGTATAAGATGAGTGCGGCACATAAGACCCTTCCGTTGTTCTCGACCGTCAGAGTGGTCAACCTTGCGAACGGCAGGGAGGTGTCGGTCAAGATCAACGACCGGGGTCCTTTTGTAGGCGAGCGGTTGATAGATTTATCTTACGCGGCCGCGAAAAAGCTCGGGATGGTCGAAACCGGCGTCGTGCCGGTGCGGATTGTCGTGGCCGGAACGCCGCCCGAAGACGAACTGCGCACCGCTTTTGCGGAGTAGGCGAAGCGTTATGCACTTCGTTCGTTTCCGGATTGCCGCGGCAAGAACGGCGTTCGTTGCGGCGTGTTCTGCGTTCGCCTCGTGCGGATTCGCCGCGGAGCTGATTGTCCCGTCCCC